>NZ_PJBU01000105.1:0-43640 GCF_002863645.1 Psychrobacter sp. MES7-P7E
ACGAAGTCCCACTATTCAACCTAATAAATGGAAAATATGAGGAAGTAGGAAAACTCCGTCATTCAGACTATCGTGTAATGATCCCCATTGGGCTAACAGTTGAGTCATTCTCTCCATTTTCATCATTTTCTAAAAACTTACCCCAAGTAAAACCACTGGTTGGGCAATATAGTTTTGTTTCGATTTCCATTGATGACCTTTTTGTTCTAAGACGTATGTTGCCTACTCCTGGAGTATTTGCACATTATATGGAAGTGCGACAAGCAATTGCAGGCATTAAACAAGGACTTCTTTTCGATGAATTCGATCATCTAGGAGCTTACCTAACTAAAAATCGCTTTGATCAGGATATCATTGACCAGTCTAAGGACGAAAATGCTAGTTTAGTAATATATAATGGGATGAGTGACGTTGTAGACAGCGCTTTCGCAAGTGAACAATGGGAAACAAGCTCAAAACCTACTCAAGAATTTCCTGAAGTGGTTTTAAAGGTACTTTCAGCACTTGATATTTCTCGTGAACCAGGATGGCTCTCTGTCGATAGCCTAATTCGAGATTTTGGTGAGGAAGCACGTAATAACTTTGCAAAATACCTTACTGATCTAGACAAAACTATCGAACAGCATCCAGCTCGCTATTTCGCATTTGGTGGGGAAGCTAATCCAATTCTTGTCTGGATGCAAAACTCAAAATATGAAGTTGAATGGGAGAAGGTAAACCATAAAGCAAGTGTTGTTGCTATATCGATTAAAGTAGAAAACCTAATAGGGGTACTACTTAAAGTTGGTAAACGAGGTGTTTATGAAGCGGCACAACCTCTAAAAATTAATGTTCCAGTGGAGCAGACTAAAGAAAATATGCTCATATTTGAAGATGCGAAACGGATGAATCAGCAAATAAAATCTAGAGCCGATCATGCCGTTAAGGGAAAGTTAGAGCCAAAGCAAAAACGAAAAGTCGGCCGTAATGCTTCATGTCCTTGCGGAAGTGGAAAAAAGTATAAAAGATGTCATGGCCTTTAGGTATTAACAATTTTCTGATTAGAAATTTACGCTAAAAAATATTTCATAATAGAAACTTAAAGAAGAATTATTACAATGAATAAATATTATTCGACTCTAAAATAAACGTTGCTATAGCAATCAAGCACAAAAAAGCAGACATCCTAGAATATCTGCTTTTTTTATTTCTATATTATGCTTCAAACAATTATTAAGCTTGAGGTTTGATCAAGTACTTCTCACCAGTCGCCTGTTTGCCATAAGCGGCGATTGATTTCAATTGTAGTGCTTCCTCTAGCGTCACTTCATGCGTATAGCTGCTCGCAAAGGTGGTGGTGATTTCTTCTGCCACGCGTTTGCGCATGGACTGAACCGTTTCACTACCAAGTTTGCCAAGTGCATTGAATAATAAGAAACCATTCACACCCCACGCAAAACCAAAGTTACGGTTTAAGGTGATTGGACCACGGTCTAAGGCGCCATAAATATAAGCTTGTTTAAAGGTATTTGAGCCATAGACGCTGTATTCTTCTACGTCACGAGTGATAGCGGCTTCCATACAGTTTAGAATATCGCTGGTGAGCTTACCGCCACCGATAGGGTCAAACGAAATCGTAGCGCCTGTTTCAGTAATCGCGGCGGTCAAATCAGCAAGGAACGTCTCGCTGCTTGAGTTCACCACATACTTTGCGCCCATATCGCGCAATAGCTTTTCTTGCGAGTCTTTACGTACGATATTCACCAAATCAACACCGTCTGCCATACAGATACGGTTTAGCATTTGACCAAGGCTAGAAGCGGCTGCTGCATGTACGATGGCTTTGTGGCCTTCAGCGCGCATGGTTTCGACCATTGCCAGTGAGGTGAGCGGGTTTACAAAAGACGATGCGGCCTCGGTAGCTGTCGTGCCGTCTTTCATTTCTATGCAGCTCCTTACATTGACACAGTGGTATTGACGATATGTACCGCCACCAATCACCGCAACCATTTTGCCCATGAGTGCTTGAGCGGCTTCTGATGAGCCTGCTGCGACGACTGTACCAGCGCCTTCGTTACCGACTGGCGTATCTTTATTTACCCGCGTTTTGAGTGATGGCATGAATTTCGCAGGCACATCAGCGGTAATGATCGGGCTGTCATCAGTGCCTGATTGTACAGCGGTTGACATATCAGCGGCGCTGAACATCACACCAAAATCAGAAGGGTTCAATGGCATGGCTTCCATGCGAACGACAACTTCGTCAGCACCGGGTTGCGGCATCTCGATGTCTTTTAAAGACAGGGTTAATTTGTTGTCATCACTGATGGTTGAAACCAGTTGTTTGTTTTTATCGGTCATAAGATTTGCTCCTGCAAATAGTTAGATTTTTTAGACCAATCCCTTTACGGTATTGGCCGTTCTTTAGGTTATTGAGCTTTAGTAATTTTCTTAATGTGGCTCATTTTTAGTAGCCACACTGTCATATGTTATTTAGCGTTTGCGGCTTGGATTAGAGCTTTAACGTGTTGCATAAACTCAGGCATGTTTGCTTGACTGTCTGCCTGAACACTTTTTGCAATGTCGGTTTCACTCATGGCTTTGTTCCATTCTTTCATGCCGTCCACCTCTGCCAGTACATCCCACTCAAGCTGAGTCGCTCCAAAAGCGTTGACAATAGTGTTGACGTGATGCACATAGATGTCAGCCATGGTGAATTGCTCGCCTGCAATCCAAGGCGAAAATTGACATAAGCGATTCATAGCAATAATACCGCGGCCCAATACTTGACGGACTTCCTCTTTGACTGCGTTAGGTGCTTGAGTACCAGAAAATACATATGGAATCAGTCGACGGCTTGGTAGCTCAAAATACAGCTCTGCTATTTTCATAATCTGACGTACAGTCGCGCGTTCTGCTGTATCGGCAGGATATAGCGGCTTTTCTGGATACGTTTCTTCAAGGAAGTCACAAATTACGTTAGATTCTGACAGATTAAAACCGTCAGGCATGGTGATCGCAGGTACTTTACCCACTGGACTGACGGTCAGTAGATCATCGCTACCAGCGTACAAAAGGTCCTCTTGGAATGGGATACCCTTATATAAAAGAGCGTGTTTTACTATGTTGTAATAGTTGCTTGCAGCAAAGCCATGCAAAGTAATCATAAGTCATTCTTCCATTGTTGACGTAAAAGTTATTTTTAATCGTGTTTTCATTGCAACGTTTAAATTAAACACATTATTACTGGTTTTAATGTGGTGATATATAAGGAATAACGTGAATCACTATTGCTTTTAAGACAATAATAAAGCGAAAATGCTCACATATTCATCTAAATGGAGAGGTCAGTTGGATCAATTACGTGCCATCAATTATTTTAGCAAAGTCGTAGAAACGGGCAGTTTTACTAAGGCGGCAAGTGCATTCAAAGTGCCGCCACCCTCACTATCAAGACGAGTATCTGATTTAGAAAAGAGCTTGGGCGCGACATTATTAAAGCGCTCGACTCGAATCGTTAAATTGACAGAAGTAGGACAGGTCTATTACGACGATATGCAGCAAGTATTGGATCAGCTCGAACAAAGTAAAGAAACAGTACGCAGTTATCAAACGACGCCAATGGGGCGTTTACGCATCAGCTCTATGGTGGGTTTTGGTGAAAAAATACTGCTACCATTGCTGGATGAATTTGGTGAGTTGTATCAAGAGATTGTGCTAGATGTCAGTCTCAGTGATGAGCTATCAGCATTAGGACGTGACGATGTCGATATTGCGATTCGCGGTGGTTATGCGCCAAATGAGCGAGTGCTTGCCATTAGGCTCATGGATAATGGGTTTATACCGGTTGCGTCGCCCAGTTATTTAGAGATGCATGGCGCACCTAGTCATGTGATGGCATTAAAGGAACATAAAGGCCTGTATTTTAAAGCCCCAAACGGGCCAACGCCCTGGCTTTGCTATGTCGACGATCAGTGGCATGATGTCTCAGGACCTGCAGTCGCGATCTCAAACAATGGACCATGGCTAGCCAAAAAAGCTTGTGATGGTGAAGGGATTTTGATGTCCACTCGGTGGGCACTATCCTCATATCTTGAGTCAGGCGCATTGCAAGAAATCAAATTTGAGCATCCGTTAGCAATCACGCAGCACGCTGATATGGCCGTGTATCTGCTGTATCAAAAACAGCGCTATCTAGTACCAAAAGTGAAAGCCGCCGTCGATTTCTTGGTTGAGAGGATAAAAGTAGGAAATGAGCGTTGATGTAAGGGAAGTGTGCTAGTCAGCTTATTTGGGGTATGAGAGGTACTCAATGCAAATTAACTCCTTTTATGAGTACATTAAGTGACCTTTATAGTATGAGAATCATTACGTCTACATACACGTTCCGAAATCTGCATTGTGAGGTAATTTTGAAATTTAAAGATTTGATGGGTCTTCATTCAGATCAAGCAGGAAATATATATATTGACGAAATATCATGTGCTACAGTTTTTCCTAGTTTTCAAAAGTGGGTGAATACCTGCTATATAAAGTCTTGTGGCGTTTCTATAGATTCAGACTGGAAACTAATTAGGCATACAAAACAGACTGTAATGTATTGGGAGCATAATCGCACGTGGAAAAGAGCACCACTTTTTCTTGAGTTAGATTATAGGTTACATTTGATCGAAGGTCACTCCAGATTTGGATGTTTAAAAGGACTTGTAAGCAAAGGGCTAATTCCTAAAAATAAAACCCACAAGGTATGGTTAGCAAAAAATGTATAACTAACTCATTTACTTTATTGACCCTGTCCTAGATCATCCAGAATAGCGCACTCTGCATTATCATCGCCTGCGCAATGATCAAAAGAGTTCTGTAGCGAGTCGACCATGTCTTGCAATTGAGCGATTTTTTGGTTTAACGTTTCAATATGCTCTTGTGTCAGTTGCTTAACATCCGCGCTCTGACGATTGGCATTTTTACGCAGATACAGTAACTCTTTCATTTGCTTGGATGAGAATCCCAAGTCACGAGAGTGTCTTAAAAAGCATAAGTCGTCTATATCGTCTTCAGAATACAAACGATAACCTGAGTTCGAGCGATTTACGGTTTCTAGCAAGCCAATCTGCTCATAGTAGCGAATCATTTTGGTAGAGATACCTGATTGCTTTGATGCTTGACTAATATTCATATTTATCCTCCTAACTTAAAAAGGGACTCAAATAACAAAAGGGTTTAACCATTAAGGTTTAAACCCTATATGGATATCCTTTACGGTTCTATATTCACTCTGTAGCGGTTTAGTAGTTCGCTGACTATACTTTGAAGTACTTGAGGCGTAACGCATTACCTAATACAAAAACGGAAGATAGTGCCATTGCGCTTGCCGCAAAAATGGGTGAGAGCAGAATACCAAATGCGGGATACAAGACACCTGCGGCAATCGGAATCAAGGCGACATTATAAATAAATGCCCAAGCCAGATTTTGTCTGATATTACTGATAGTTGCTTTACTCAAGGCAATTGCAGTAGGCACACCTTGCAGACTACCTGACATTAGCACCACTTCAGCCGCCTCAATCGCCACGTCTGTGCCTGTACCAATGGCCAATCCAACATCGGATTGAGCCAATGCAGGGGCATCATTGATACCGTCACCAACAAATGCCACTCGCCCATATTGTTCTTGCAACTGGCGTACTGCATCCACTTTGCCTTCGGGTAATACTTCTGTCACTACCTGATCAATATTTAATTTTGCGGCAATAGCTTGGGCTGTGTGGTGATTATCACCTGTAATCATAGCCACTTTTAAGCCCAACTGATGTAGTGCGGCGATGGCGGCATGAGTCGTCTCTTTAATAGGGTCGGCAACGGCAATGATAGCGGCCAACTGCTGGTCAATAGATACATAGAGTGGGGTTTTGCCTTCTTGCCCCAAACGTAGCGCATCTTGTGCAAAAGGCGCGACATCAAGCCCTAATTGTTGCATATAACGATCTGCGCCAATGTGAATCACTTGGCCTGCCACGTTTGCTTGGATACCCAAACCTGTCATCGCTTCAAAGTCAGTGATAGGAAGCAGTTGAATATTCTGTTGTTCTGCGGCTTGTACAATGGCTAAGGCAATGGGATGTTCAGACTTTGCTTCAACCGATGCCACCACACGTAAGACCTGTTCTTTCTCAAACCCTTGTTGGACTTGGAAATCCGTTAGGGTAGGTTTGCCTTCAGTCAAGGTGCCCGTTTTATCAACGGCAACCACGCTCACATCCTGAAGCATTTGTAGCGCTTCACCTTTACGGAATAGCACACCCAATTCTGCGCCGCGACCCGTACCAACCATAATAGAGGTGGGGGTGGCCAATCCCATTGCACAAGGGCAGGCTACAATAAGCACGGCAACCGCATTGATTAAACCAAAGGTTAAGGCAGGCTCAGTACCAAAAATCAACCAAACTATAAAGGTTAATGCTGATAAAAACATCACCGCTGGTACAAACCACATGGTGACTTTATCCACCAATGCTTGAATCGGTAATTTAGAGCCTTGGGCTTGTTCTACCATACGAATGATTTGTGCCAACACAGAATCTTCACCAATCGCCGTTGCTCTAATATTCACGGTACCGTTTTGATTGATAGTACCGCCGACCACTTGATCGCCTGCTTGTTTTTTCACAGGAACAGGTTCACCCGTAATCATAGATTCGTCAATATAACTGTGACCGTCAACCACCTCGCCATCGATAGGCACACGCTCGCCTGGACGAATCTCAACGATCATTTGTGCAGTGACGTCTTCTACAGGGACTTCAATGACTTTGCCATCTTGCTGTACACGGGCGGTCTTTGCCTGCATGCCTACTAAATGCTGAATGGCCCCAGAAGTACGCCCTTTGGCCTTTGCTTCAAAATAGCGTCCTAATAAAATCAAGCTCACAATCATGGCAGCGGCTTCGTAATAAACGTGCACCGTGCCTTCAGGTAACGCTTGCGGGATAAAAGTCGCTATCAGAGAAAAGCCATACGCTGCGATAGTACCAATCGCCACTAGCGAATTCATATCTGGCGCAAAACGTAATAAGGCTGGCACGCCTTTTTGATAAAAGCGTCGGCCTGGAAAGAGGAGTACCAATGTGGTCAAAACAAACTGTATCCACCAACTTTGCTGAGTGCCGAGGTTATTCACCACCCACATATGAAAGGCGGGAATCATATGCGAGCCCATTGCGAGAATGAATACGGGCAGTGACAACAGCGCAGAAAGCCCTAAATCTCGTTTAAGCTGATTTTGCTCCGAGGCTTTCTTATCTTGTCGATTACTTTGGTCTTGTTCTACCAGTTTGGCCTCGTAGCCCGCTTTTTTAACGGCCTCAATCAATTCACTCGTTTGTATTTGCGCATCGCCTTTAATCCAAGCGCGTTCAGTTGCAAGGTTTACAGTAGCTTGTTGCACGCCAGCGACTTTGGCCAAGGATTTTTCTACTCGTCCAACGCAAGAGGCACAGCTCATGCCTTCTATGGATAGCTCGATAGGCTTGGTTTCAGTCACTTTATAGCCTGCACGCTCTACCGCTTTGTTTAACTGGGTAACATCTAAAGGCTGAGATGAGTAAACAGTCGCCTGTTCAGTGGTAAGGTTTACCTCGGCGTTTTCAACATGTTCAATATTTTTTAATTGTTTTTCAATACGTCCGACGCAAGACGCGCAACTCATGCCTTCAATGCTCAGTACTTCATGATAAGTAGGTGTTTTGGTGTTTTTTGTTTTCATAACAACCTCTGTCGTTTTTAATTCTGTTTTTAATCTAAAGTGACAGCATATAGGTTGACATCATGGTAAGGTCAAGCGTATTTCTTTAAATACTTTTAAACCCGTTTATAGTAGCGTCTTATATTTATCGTTGAATACAAAATAGCTCGATTATGGTTTATTGTTGAAGGTATGGCGGCATTAATTCTAAAATAGGGCAGGATAAATGACTGATAATAAGATAAACTGCCCAGCGAGCGCTGATAGGGTTCGATAACTCTCGATAGCTCTAGATCAATTCACTGTATTTGACTGCTAGCGAAGAAAATACCAATAATAAGAAATGCTGCTAGCAATGACAGAGTACAACGTCAACAGCAGGTGATATCAGCACCGTTAACATAAAACATTTATACAAGACCATTGATATTAAGGCACATCACTATGGAAGAAGTACCAAATACGATAGAACAAAGACCTGTATTCATGCCCAAAGTCAACAGTGACAATTTGGTAAAAACGGATATGGTTATGTTTGAGCGGCATGTGGGATTTGCGACCAGACAAAAGAAAAAATCCATCAATGACTTACAACAAGTCATTCGTAAAAAGTATGGGTTTAAGCATGTGTTAGAGCTGTCTAGCAAATCTGGTAATAAGCTGAGTTTTCCATTAAGCCCGTTTAGCTTAAAAATTACTGATGAGCATGATGACAATCCATATAGTGTCGAAAATGCTTTTCAAGCCAGTATGGTTTTTGAAGATGGTGGTCCTTACACGGATTTGCTGACTGCGCCGCCAAGACAAGCCCGAAAGGATGAGCGATTGATGACTTCGGGCGAGCTCATTGGCTACAATTACTTTGGAATGGAGTGGGGCGTAGAGCCGTTAACGACATTTTATGATTGGCTGTACGTGAATGCGCTCAAGCAAAATCCTCAGCTGCATGAAGAAGTGATTCAATATCAGGGCTTCACTGATATTACCTTTAATCCTAAAAAATCTATTCATAGCGCGGCGTATGCGTTAGCGTTATTTGTGGCGCTGCATAAACGAGAATTGCTCGATAATGTTGAAGACCCAATGGCATTCTATGACTTATGCAATAATTTTAAAATCAGCAATACTGAGCACCTATTAGAAGAAGGTTGGATCTAATCGTCAAATTAGATCGCTTAAGTTTGCTTGAACCGAAAGCTACGATACATAATGTGTCGTGGCTTTTTTATTTCTCTATATTTAGAGCTATATATTCTCATCCCAATACGGCGGCGTGCCATAGTAGTTGGTCATAAAGTCGATAAAGCATCTGACTTTGTGAGGTAGTAGTTTTCTATGGGCATAGACTGCATACAACCCCAAAGGGCTAGGTTCATATTCTGGCAACACTACCACCAACTTGCCCGTACTCAACGCTTCGCTAGCAATAAAAGTTGGCTGTAATATCAATCCTCCGCCTGCAATAGCTGCTTCAACGAGTACGTCACCATTATTACTATGGAAAACGCTACGTTCTTTGAATTGTTTGGTCTTTAGGTATTTGTAGATTTGACCCTTAGTTTCTACATTCATATAGCTATAATGCAAATAGCGATGCGACTCTAAATCCTCAAGTTGCTTAGGGGTGCCATGAGCTTTGAGGTACTCAGGCGAGGCGCATAGCACCACGCGAATCGGAGCAATCTGCTTGGCGATAAGCGATGAGCTTTGGAGCTGTCCGATACGCAGGGCAATATCAAACCCTTCTTCAACGATATCTACTTTTCGATCACTCAACTGCAGATCAACGGTAACTGACGGATAGCGCTCCTGAAAATCAGTGATGAGTTTTGCCATATGCTTTAAGGCAAAGGAGACGGGCGCACTGATGCGCAGGACGCCTTTGGGATGCTGCTGTAAGCCGCCTAACTGCGATGCCATCTCATCAATACTCAATAAAATCTGCTGCGCATGCGTAAAATATTGACTGCCAGCTTCTGTCAGGCTGACTTTGCGTGTAGTACGGTTGAGCAGGCGAGTATGTAGTTCCTCCTCTAGCTTTGCTACATACTTGCTTACTAGCTGCGGCGAGAGCTGCATCGTAATTGCCGCCTTACTAAAGCTGCCTTCTGTCACTACCGCGACAAAAGCACGCATGGCATCGATTCTATCCATATCTGTCCCTATAATTCTCTCGATATCAAATCCATTATAAACAGTATGTTGATAATTATTCAATATAACTGATCTTACTCTTTTATAGCGTTGATAGTAAAGTGTGCCTATATCATTTTCGACACTATTTATTCTAATCATACGTTATGGAGTGAGCATCAATGAAATCATCACTATTAAATACTATTTTGACATCAAAAGCTGGAGCAGCGGCCTTAGTTCTTCGTGTACCCGTTGGCCTAATTTTAGCAGCCCATGGCGCCCAAAAATTATTTGGTTGGTTCGGTGGTAACGGACTGGCAGGTACGGCTCAATGGTTAAGCAGTATGGGTATGGAGCCTGGCTACCTGATGGCAATACTCGCAGGCGGTGCTGAGTTCTTCGGTGGTCTGGCTATGGTATTAGGTTTGCTAACCAGACCGGCCGCTTTAGCCGCAGCTTTTACCATGTTGGTGGCTATTTTTTCTGTCCATATCAGTAATGGGCTGTTCGCTGATAATGGTGGTTATGAATACGCGCTAACATTGATGGTGGCTTCGCTTGCTCTAGCCATCCAAGGTGGCGGTTCCTTCAGTATGGATAAGGTATTGTCAGAAAAATTAGGATAGGTTTTATAGTTGTAAATAGCTTTATTCAATTTTCGTGAATAAAGCTGTTTAATTAGAGCCATTTAAGAAAAGCAACAAGGGGAAAGCCATGATAACACTTCTATCTAATGAGTCAGTTAGCCAGCCTGTATTGTTTATACCGCATGGTGCAGGGCCGTGCTTTTTCATGGATTGGCAACCAGCGGATACGTGGTATGAGATGGCAACGTTTTTAAAGAGCATTTCTGCTCGTTTGCCTGAGCGACCAAAGGCTATCTTAATCATTAGTGCGCATTGGCAGACAGCTGAATTTAGTATCACCGCTAGTAAGCAACCTGATCTCATTTATGATTATTATGGCTTTCCTGAACATACTTACAGTTTGACTTATCCAGCCTCAGGCGCACCAGCATTGGCGGAGAAAGTCAGTAGTCTACTGACAGAGGCAGGGGTAAGCAATAAACAAGATGCGGAGCGTGGGTTTGATCACGGGGTATTTATACCGCTCAAGCTAATGTTCCCTGAGGCGGATATTCCAGTGGTCCAACTATCCCTGCGTCATGATTTAGACCCACAAGCGCATTTGGCTGCTGGTCAGGCATTGGCGTCATTGCGTACAGAGGGTGTGCTAATCATCGGTAGCGGCATGAGCTTTCATAATATGCGCGGTTATGGCGATACCAGTTTTACTGAACCGTCAGAGCGTTTTGATGAATGGCTAACGAACACTGTAGAATCAGCAGATTCGAATAAACGACTCACGGCCTTGGCTAATTGGAAAAATGCTCCTCATGCGCTTGACTCACATCCGTTAGGGGCAGAAGAGCATTTGTTACCGCTTATGATAGCGGTGGGTGCAGCAGGACGTGATAAAGGCCAAAAGACTTACTCCCAGCAAGTGCTAAAAACGCAATTGTCAGCTTTTCAGTTTGGGTAAGTATTTTGAAAATCATAGATCACGGTGTTTCAGCGTAATTGTCAAAAATAAAACATCCTTTGAATCTCAGAATCAAAGGATGTCTTAGATTAATACAGCAATTATTAATGGCATATCAAATTAGAGATAACGTCGCTTATTATTCGTAGTTTGCCACCACATTATTTCCATCAAGTTTGAATTTATAAGTATTGAGCACAATACTCTCATCATCTAAACACTGGCCAGTAGCTAGGTTAAAGCGTTGTTTATAGATGGGCGAGGCCACATAAAGCACTTCTTTTGCTGTTCCTGTATCATCTGTAATCGTGGTTCCACCAATCAACCCCCGTGACAGTACATTGGCTTGACTGAATGGATCGTAGTTATCAAGAGCAAATAAATCGTTCTCTTTGGTACGAAAGATAGCAATTTGTTTGCCATCTATCAGGGCGCAGACACCGGTTTCAGGAATGATATCGTCAAGTGTACAAATAGTCTGTTGGTTCATGAGGCGGTATCCTTAGTGATGATAATATTGCTCTGTATGAATGATAAATCGTGAGTGATAAGCTGCAATTTGCAAAACATGATTTGAGAAAAATGAGTCGTAAAACTTGAGTCTAAAAACATGAGTGGAAAAAACAGCACCTTGCTTGTTGTGATAACAAACAAGGCACTCATCATTGGCTAGGCCAATTCAACCAGGTTGATGGTTGCTTTTTCCGCATCAGTCGCTGGGCGAATCTGCTCACGATCAGTCACGAAAACGACATTATCATCGCCTTTCTCACTGTTTACAAAATGACGGAAACGTTTGAGTTTTTCGGTGTCATTAATCGTCGCTGCCCACTCACACACGTAATTGTCGACCAATAATTGCATTTGTGCTTCGAGCTCATCTGCTATGCCCAAACTGTCTTCGATAATGACGGCTTTTAGATAATCAAGCCCGCCATCTAAGCTTTCACGCCACTTTGAGGTGCGCTGTAGCTTGTCCGCTGTTTTGATATAGAACATAATGATGCGGTCGATGTATTTGACCATGGTTTCGGTATCCAGATCGGTGGCGAACAGCTCACCATGACGCGGGGTAATACCGCCATTACCACAGACAAATAAATTCCAGCCGTTTTCAGTCGCAATCATGCCAAAGTCTTTACTTTGCGCCTCAGCACATTCGCGCATACAGCCTGACACACCCATCTTGATTTTGTGCGGCGAGCGCACGCCTTTGTAACGATCTTCTAATCTCAAGGCGAGGCCAATGCTGTCATCGACGCCGTAGCGGCACCAGTTATTACCGATACAAGATTTCACGGTACGTAAAGATTTACCATAGGCATGGCCAGTCTCAAAGCCTGCTTGCACCAGTTGCGTCCAAATATCAGGCAATTGCTCCATGCGTGCGCCAAACAGATCGACCCGCATCCCACCAGTGATTTTAGTGTATAAATTAAACTGCTTCGCCACTTGACCCAGTACGATGAGCTTGTCTGCAGTAATTTCACCGCCCGGCACACGCGGTACGACGGAATAAGTGCCGTCTTTTTGGATGTTACCTAAGTAGTAATCGTTACTGTCCTGTAGTGGTGTCAGCTCAGTCTTGAGTACGTAGTCATTCCAGCACGATGCCAAAATAGAGGCGACCGTTGGTTTACATATCTCACAACCATGACCGCTACCATGTTCAGTTAGTAATTCATCAAAGGTTTTGATACCGTGCACGCGAATCAAGCTATATAAATCTTGACGAGAGTAAGCAAAGTGCTCACACAAGTCATTGTTTACTTCAAAGCCCATGGCGGTGAGTTGATAGCTGACCGTATCTTTGACCATAGGGGCACAGCCGCCACAGCCACTACCAGCACTGGTCATGGTTTTTACATCGCTGACGGAGTATGCGCCGTTTTCGACGGCTGAGCAGATAGCACCTTTGGTCACGTTATAACAAGAACAAATCGTGGCGGTATCTGGCAGATTGTCGATGCCCATCACGGGTTTTTCGACATTGGGTAATATCAGGCTTTCTGGGTGTGCGGGTAGGTCAATGTCATTTAAATATAATTGCAATAGGTTGTTATAGTCTTCGGTGTCGCCTACCAATACAGCGCCAAGCAATCGTTTGTTATCTGGTGTGGTGACCAGTTTTTTATAAATTCCCTCAGCAGGGTTCTGATACAGGTAGCTTAAGCTGCCTTCACTTGAGCCATGTGCGTCGCCAATACTACCTACATCCACACCCATCAGTTTTAACTTGGTGCTCATGTCAGCACCCGTAAATATCTGTTTGCTATCACCAGCGATTTGCGCGGCACAGATACTGGCCATGTTGTAACCGGGAGCTACCAGACCAAATACTTTATTGTCCCATACTGCGCATTCGCCTACGGCATAAACATGATCTACATTGGTGCGACATTGCTCATTGATCAAGATGCCACCACGCCCGCCCATTTCGATACCGCATTCGGGATTGTTTTTAATGAGACCGTCTTGCGGTCTAATACCAGCGCTAAACACAATCATATCGGTCGTTAGAGAGGTGCCATCTGTAAACTGCATGGTTAAATGTTGACCATCACTGCTAGTGTCATCAGAGTCGCGTGCAGTATTAGACAGAATCTCTTTGGTGTTTTTGCCTGTCAGTACTTTGACACCCAGTGCTTCTATTTTACGCTTTAAGATCTCACCACCAGCGGCATCAAGCTGAACGCCCATCAATTGCGGTGCGAACTCGACCACATAGGTATCAAGCCCTAGCGTCACGAGCGCTTTTGCGGCCTCAAGCCCCAGTAAGCCACCACCAACCACCACGCCTTTTTTGACAGTGGGTAGCTCAGCAATCGCTAGAATCTCATCTAAATCTGCAATGGTACGGTATACGTGGCAGTGCGGATGCTCGCGGCCTGGGATGGGCGGCACAAAAGGATATGAGCCCGTCGCTAGCACCAATTCAGAGTATTCAATAATCTCGCCTGCCTCAGTAGTAATACGCTGACTGGCAGAATCGATATCTACAATGCATTGATTCAAATGCAAATTAACTTTTGATAATTCGTAAGCCGTTAAATCTACTAGGTTCAGCTTACTGGCATCTTTATGTTCAAAGTAGCTCGACAAATAAACACGGTCATAAGCAGGGCGGTCTTCTTCAGCAAATACATGAATATCAAATTGCTGGTGCAGTCCTTGCTCAATTGCTCGTTCAATAAAGTGATGACCGACCATACCGTTGCCAATCACCACCAAATTGCCTTTGTTTTCTGTGTTCAATGCAGTGCTAATCATGCGTCTGTCCTTAGTAATGGGGCTGGTTGAATACGGACATCGTTTATTTTTTATCACGCTATAAACGGCTCCGTCTCTCAACAACAGCTGATAAACAGCATTTAATACCTACTATTACAGAGCATTCAATAATCATGCCAGAGCACTTCGATTAGCTAGGTTTTTGCGCGTTGCTATTAGGCATAAAGGTATGCCGTATCGAGACCAGTCGCTTATATACTAAGGTTTTTATGTCAGCATGATTAGCGTTGCTATTTGCCAAAAATCAGGGTGAGCACGATTGTTAATGACAGCGATATCAAAAATTAATGCACCAAAATAGTTACTGCTGTGCCCCAAGTTGGATGTTATTGCTGTTTATAAGGGAGGCTGATGGAGTGTTTTAAATCTGCTTTATTAATGCTTTATTAGCATAAGTGTCAGGTGTGGTGATGGTTATAGACCCACCAGTAAAGGCGCTTGGATAATTAACGAGTGCTGATCTTTATATGGATCTGGCAGCGTACACAAATAACTGGCATAACCATTGCACTGCTTGAAACATTGCTACTTATCATATTTGAATACTGCATTTTTTGAACACTTAGTACCTTTAGTACGTTGTCAGAACCCTGAAGTTAATCATTTGAGGAAGTTGCCTATGTCATCATCAGCCCCCGTTGCATCTAGTAAAGACAAGCTTAATGTTTTGTCATTTACGGGTAAAAATAAAATCCTTCATTTAGGTTGGATGGCATTTTTCCTTACCTTTTTTGTATGGTTTAACCATGCACCATTTTTATCAGCGATTGGAGAAACGCTCAATCTGAGTAAAGACCAAGTCAAAACACTACTCATTTTAAACGTGGCATTGACTATTCCGGCCCGCGTGATTATCGGGATGCTGACAGACCGTTTTGGCCCTCGTATTGTTTATACTGCCATTTTAGCCATTGGTGCTATTCCTTGTTTTACCTTTGCGTTCGCGCAGGATTACAACACCTTGGCACTGTCTCGGTTTTTACTGGGTTTTGTGGGTGCAGGCTTTGTGGTGGGTATCCGTTTGATGAGTGATTGGTTTCCAACCAATGAATTAGGGACGGCTGAGGGTATTTATGGGGGGTGGGGTAATTTCGGCTCAGCAGCAGCGGCATTGTTATTGCCGACTATCGCGATTGGTGCCGCAGCAGTGTTCGGTGGTGATGAAGGGTGGCGTTATGCAACAGCCACGTCAGGGGTAGTGATGGCGATTTATAGCATCATTTTTTATAAGATGGCGCGTAATACACCCAAAGGGGCTACTTATTTTAAACCCAAAAAATCAGGTGCCATGATGGTGACGTCATCAGGTGATTTTTGGTTAATGATGGTTTTTAAACTGCCTATGTATTTGGCATTGGCCCTATTGGCGTGGAAACTATCACCTGATGGTGTGAGCTTGCTGAGCCAGTCTAGTGTCACCATGGTCTATATCGGCCTTGCGATACTGTATGTTTACGAGTTTATTAGTAGCTACCGCTTTAATAAAGAGGTTTTCACCACGCCTGTACCAGTGGCGCATCGTTATGATTTTAAGCAAGTAGGTATTTTAAATATTTTGTATTTTGCTACGTTCGGCTCAGAGCTTGCCGTCGTGTCGATGCTTCCTTTGTTTTACCAAGAAACTTTTAGTTTATCGATTGTAATGGCAGGGGTATTGGCATCGAGCTATGCCTTTATGAATCTCATGTCACGCCCAGGTGGCGGTTGGCTCAGTGATAAGTTTGGTCGCAAAATTACTTTGTTGATTTTGACAGCTGGTTTGGCCATCGGGTATCTATTAATGGGCTTCCTTGACTCAACGTGGCCACTGGCATTAGCATTGTTAATCACAATGTTTTGCTCATTCTTTGTACAAGCAGGTGAGGGTGCTGTTTTTGCAGTGCTTCCTCTGATCAAACGCAGTATGACAGGGCAGTTTGCAGGGATGACAGGCGCGTATGGCAATGTTGGATCAGTGGTGTATTTAACGGTGTTGAGCCTGGTGTCTTATCAAGTGTTTTTCTTTGTAATTGCCGCGACAGCAGTGGTTGGATTCTTTGCATTGTTTCTCTTAAAAGAGCCAGAAGGCATCATTATTGAAGAGATGCCAGATGGCACATTTGCCGAAATACAAGTGAGTCATAGATAGTACGGGGTGAAGACAGATGACGATAGCACACGCCAATAGAAACAATAGTCAAAATGCGGATGGTGATATGTACCAAAACGCTGATGAGATGGCGGTTCATTTTAATACAGGCAATCCGTCATCTCTAATAGGCTCAGGTCAGTTTGTTACCAACGATGTCAGCCAGCGCATTGATAGCCACGCTATTGATAAGACTGGTGACAGTAAGGATATTGTTGATGCCAGTACTGCATTATGGTGGCTTGATTTTTTCACTATGGCAGGTCGCAAGACTGAAAACCAAGACAGCTTACTTATCACCACCTGCTTGCCCTATCAATGTTCAGATGCAGAATCATCTAATGCTAATCGCTCAATATCTCAAGCAAGATCTCACCCGTCCTCATCAGCCCCATTATTGGTGCTGATGGCAGATGGGGTCAGCGCTTGTCAGTTTCCAAAACAGGCAAGTCGACTGGTAGTGAATACCATTGCCCACAAAATCACATTAGGGTTGACTGCACTGGCACAATCACAAGATGAGACGTCATCCATCAGTTTTGATGATGATCAAGTCGCCACTATCATCAAAACAGCAGTCAACAAAGCCAACGATATCCTATATTTTCCTCAATCGTATCAACGGGTACCGCCGTTGTTGTCTACGTTATCAGGCTTGCTCTGTATCGGTGACCGTATTCACCTGTTTCATACAGGCGACTCTCGAATATACCGCGTTGGGGTAGATTGTCTGACAGTATTGAGCAAAGATCATCGCGTGCACCGCGGCCAAGACAAAGGAGCGCTTGCTGCAGCTATCGGCGCAGATAGCCAGTTAGAGCTACAACAATCGGTATTTACCCTTCATCAAAACGAATGTTTGGCCATTATGACAGATGGGGTTTATGAGCATATAGAGCCCACAGAGTTGCAATTTGAGCTGTGCAGCAGTGCGACTGATATATTTCAGTTGATGGCCACCACGCACAAATTACCGCTAGGGTTTAACACCAGTCAAGCCGTGTGCGAGCAAGCCTTTAGTGCAGGCAGTCATGATAATCTAAGCATGGTCATGCTGAGTATGAACACACGATCAGCCCATTTTACTTCTATCAATGGCTCAAAGGGTATTGGTCATTTTGATGGCATTGACTTTGATAATCTGGATACGGTCATACATGATGTGAATCGCTACCAGCTGCCAACCGATTTACAGATAGGCGATCATATTGATGGTTTTACTGTGATTGGTATCATTGCTCGTACGGCTCGCAGTCACGTGTACTGGGTGCAAGATGAATACAATCATGACTTTGTTCTAAAATCACCCAGTTTAGACTCTGTTGCCGATGGTCACTATCTGCGTGATTTTCTAAAAGAACGTAAAATCGGTTTGAGCCTATCAAAACATCGCCGCGCAGGAGAGTCGGCTTACAATCAAGCTGATCCCAATCGATTGTCTGTCAATCCTGCATCCAACAATAGTGGTCATAACGTGGGTTCTGGGCTCAGTGAGTCGGGGCTGCTGCGTTACTATCCAGTACCAGCAAGTACCACATACTTATATCATTTGACTGAATATATCGCCGGTGAGAGTCTACGGGACTTTATGGATCGTCATGAGCCTTGTGATGTGTGGCAAACCTTTGATTTACTCACCAAAATTGGCATGGCGGTTCGAGTCATGCATCGCAACTATCTGTTGCATCAAGACATCAAACCCGAAAACATTCTTTTAACCAAATCAGGCGCCGTCAAACTGATTGATTTTGGTTCCGCCAGTTCCTCTATCTTAAAAGACAGCACCCGACCACCAAATGGTGATTTGCACTACGCTGCACCAGAATATTACACCGATGCACCAAAAGGTGTGCATTCTGACTTGTTCTCAATTGCAGTGATTGGCTATGAATTGCTGACGGGACAATTGCCATTTAATACCCAAACACTAATGATGCCAAACCAAACACTAATGATGCCCGCGCAGCCGCTACGGCAGCAGAATGTACCTGACGCCAGCCAACAGGCACTCATGCGTGCGCTGCATGTCAATACTAACGCGCGCTATCAAGCCATTGGTGAGTTTTTACAGGACTTTAACCCCGATAATAAGGCACACAGCCGTGACCCAGAACCCCTCATTAAGCGTAACCCTCTGCTGGTATGGCATGGCATTTGCTTCATAGAGTTTGTCATCATTTTATTATTGTTGGCATACTTTTCATGACACGCTGTTTTGCATTCAATGCTGCTCCGCGCGGCTAAGGGACTTACTGTTTATGTCGTTATCTATATCGCAAGCCGCCACTAGGGTAGATACTCATACCAACACTCACGCCTTAGCATCAGACCATCAAAAAAACGCTGGCATCGTTATTATCGGAGCGGGCATGGCAGGCAGTCGTTTTGCCATTGAGCTTGCTCGCACGCAATCGAATAATGATAAATCCCGTTTGCCAATTACGTTAATCAGTAAAGAGCCGCACGTGGGCTATAACCGAATTATGTTATCACCCGTATTGGCTGGCGACACAGCATTTGAAGATACTTATTTATATGACAACTCAGAGTATGAGCAGCTAGGTATCACCGTGTTGTCTGGGGTTGCAGTAGAGACAATAGATACCAGGCACCAGTGTATTGAGCTAGATGATGGGCAAACACTCAATTATGCCAAGGTAGTGATGGCAACAGGGTCGACTGCTCGAGTCATTCCGTTCCCCAATCACACGGCTAAGGGCGTGCATGTGTTTCGAGACCTTGCCGATGTGACCGCTCTGATGGACTATGCCCGCCAAGGAAAAACGGGGTTGGTGATTGGCGGTGGCGTACTGGGATTGGAGGCTGCCTGCGCCTTGGCGGCACAGGGCGCGAGCATGACGGTCATTCATATGGACGGTTATGTCCTCAATCGCCAATTAGACCTGTCAGCTGCCGAGCTTCTGCAAGCTGAGCTCAGTCGCCGAGGGGTTGGTCTCGCGGTTTCTGCCCATACTGAGGCCATCGAGATGAATGATGCAGGAGAAGTATGCGGACTATCTTTAAAAGACGGGCGCATGCTAGCGGCCGATTTTATCGTGATGGCAGTGGGTGTGATACCCAATACAGCGCTTGCTAAGCAAAGCGGACTCGAGGTCAATCGCGGTATTGTGGTCGATGATTTTATGCATACCAGTTGTCCCAATGTTTATGCGATTGGTGAGTGTATAGAGCGAGAGGGCGAGCTATTTGGAATGGTGGCGCCGGTCAATCAGCAGGTAGATACATTGGTTACGGTTTTAAAAGATGATTTGATAGAAAGCGATATAAATGTGATAGGCAATAAAGCTGCCGTACCAGATCACTGGGTTCCTTTTGTCAGTAAGCCGCTGTCATTAAAATTAAAAGTATCTGGCATGTCGGCATTTTCTGCAGGGCAAATTGCTTTTGATGATGAGGTCGCTGACACCATTGAGACTCTCGTATATCGTCAGCCTGAATTAGACCATTATCACTGTCTGTACCTCAAAGAAAACAAACTCATTGGTGCTGTGCTTTATGGGGACACCAGCGATGGCAGCTTTTATAGCCAGTTGATTATAGATAACGTTGATATTACGTCCATCAAAGACACACTCATATTTGGTGAGGCATATTGTCATTTGGATGAAATCACACTTAACAATTTGCCAACTACGGAAGTAGATATAGAATTTAATGAGACAGACAAGAACGTCGATCATCATAAAGCGGCTGAACTGTTAGAGGATGCATTATGAATGACGCTATTGCCAATGAATCTGCTGCAAGCAAAGTAGTATCAGCTAATAAATCGAACGGCCTACCTAATAGCGTGCAAAAAGCAACAGACTGCGTCATTGAAACACATGATATAAGTGCTGCCAAAAATATAAAAAAAGCACTGACGTCTTCTGATGGCGATTTGATTGATAGCTCGATTGATAGCTCTATCACTACTATCCGCACGACGTGCCCTTATTGCGGAGTGGGATGCGGTGTTTTAGCGAGCGTAAATGAGACAGAGGTGCTGAGCGTTAAAGGAGATCCTGAGCATCCGGCTAACTTTGGTAAATTGTGCTCCAAAGGGAGTGCGCTAGCACAAACACTGGGCACTGCGCGCCGCTTGACCGAGCCATATTATCAAAACAAGCAAGCAGTCATGAAACAGCATCAGCCTATGCAATTGGGTAATGATTTCAATGCTATAGACGTATCCGACAAGCCACTTATAAATCAGACAGACTGGGACACCGTTTTAGATGACGTAGCCAGTCGTTTAAATGACACTATCGCTAAACACGGGCGAGACAGCATTATGTTTTATGTCTCAGGTCAATTGCTGACTGAAGACTATTACGTGGCTAACAAATTTATAAAAGGGTTTATTGGTAATAATAACATCGACTCCAACTCTCGGCTGTGTATGTCATCTGCAGTAGCTGGGCACAAACGTGCGTTTGGTGCAGACCTTGTGCCGGGTAATTACGAGGATTTGGAAGCTTGTGATTTATTGGTACTGGTAGGCTCCAATATGGCGTGGTGCCATCCTATTTTGTTTGGTCGATTTTTAGCAGCCAAAAAAGCCAATCCTAATAAAAAACTGATTGTAATAGACCCGCGCCGTACGGACTCTTGTGAATTTGCTGATTTGCATTTACCAATTGCTGCGGGTACGGATACACATTTATATAATGGGTTGCTGCATTACCTAGATCAGCAGGGTTGCCAAGATGATGAATATGTTAACCAAAGCTTGGGCGTTGATGATGCGGTGAATGTTGCCAAAGCATGGAGCATTGACAAAGTTGCACACGCCTGCCAAGTGTCGGCAGATAGTATCCGCCAGTTCTATGAATGCGTTGCCGCCACTGATAAAACAGTCACTGCCTTTAGTATGGGCGTTAATCAATCACAAAGCGGAACCGATAAGGTCAATGCTATTACCAATACCCATTTGTTCACGGGGCGTGTGGGCAAAGTAGGGGCCAGTCCGTTTTCACTTACTGGACAGCCTAATGCAATGGGTGGACGAGAAGTCGGCGCCCTTGCAAATCTGTTGGCGGCGCATTTAGAACTAGACAATGCCGATCATCGTCAGCTTGTGGCAGACTTTTGGCAGTCGCCTCAACCTATCTCCCCAAACGTGGGTGTCAAAGCCTGCGATGCTGCCGCTGCCATATTGGATGGTCGTATCAAGGCCATTTGGATTATGGCCACCAACCCTGTGGTCAGCTTGCCAGATGCGGATAATTTTCGTCAAGCGCTTGCTGCATGTGATTTGGTAATTGTCTCTGATTGCTCGGTAGACAGTGATACGGTAAAGTGTGCCGACATTGTACTGCCTGCTCAAGGGTGGGGTGAAAAATCTGGAACGGTCACCAATTCTGAACGGCGTATCTCTCGGCAGCGGACATTAATGCCTGCAGCAGGGCTTGCCAAACCAGATTGGTGGATACTGTCTCAAGTTGCCACACGAATGGGATTAACGGGGTTTGATTACCAACATCCTAGCGAGATATTTAATGAGCATGTGGCATTGACCGCTGATGGTAATACGCATAGCCACAGAACATCTCACTCTAATAAGAATTACCCTCGTTATCTGAACCTTAGCAAAGACTTGTCTGCTTTAATGACAGATGAGGTACCAGCCGATAAACCTGCTCAACAATATATTAGCCAGCATATTAACCAGAACGGCAATCAAATACATCAGCCAATCGTACTCAGTCAGCAAGCATACGAAGAGATGCTACCGTTTCAATGGGGTGGCACGCGTATCTCTATGATTGATAAGATAAAACCTTTAGAAAACGAGATTATTAATTCCGCTGCTACTATTACTAAGTCACAGTTAATCGCTATTACACCCTCTAATGAAGCGAGCGTAGCTAATGTGCATCGATATCAAAGCAGGCAAAAACCCCAACTGATTGTTGATAATCGAACACCCTCTAAACACGAGGTTGAGTATGATACTCAATCTGAAAACGAAGTGTTTCATGTACGCCTGATTACTGGCAGGCTGCGTGATCAATGGCACACCATGACTCGCACTGGCCTTGCATCGCAGTTAAATCAACATCAGCCAGTACCGACACTGACCATACATCCTAATGATGCACGGCAGCTAGGTGTTCAAGACAATGATTTTGTGCAACTGCATCGTAGGTATGAAAACTACGGAAAGTATGAAAGTTATGAGAACGGCGTGACCAATAATGGCATAGTCATTGATATCGCGATGAGTACGGCTAGGGATGGCAACGAGCCCGCAAGTACCGTAATGGCGCAAGTTGCCATTAGCGATACGTTGCGCGTTGGTGATGCGTTTATGCCCATGCATTGGAGCAATGCTTTTGCTAGCTTTGCTCGGGTAGGTCCCCTTATTCCAACAGTCGTCGATCCACATTCAGGGCAGCCAGAGCTCAAAAATTCGGCGATCAGTGTCACGTCCGTTCCTATGCAATCATTTGGCAAGATTTTGGTGCATCCTGAGTGGCAAGACGCCGTTATAGTGCAACTACGTACTATTTTGGCCAATTTTTCTGCGCAATCGTCAGAGAAAGAATTGTCTGAAACAAAATGCGAAGCACATTCGAATAATATTTTGCCAGAGGCATTACCTGCACTTACTTGGAGTTTGAGTCATCAAAATAACAGTGTCTTGATAAATCTCGCTAGCCCGATGGTGGAGGCTAGCAGTACCTTAGCGTGCCCCGAGTTTTGGCAGCAGTTTATGGCCTCTATGCAATCATTATCACAGCCAAACTGTCAAGAGCGTGTCATGCATACGGCGTTTACGGTCGATAATGTACAGAATCAATTGCGTTTTATTGTGACGCAATCTGCGCCTGAGACGGACTCAAATAACGCTGCCATAAATAGTGGGTCATCTGATGATGAGAGACCCAGCACACAACTGATTATGGCTATTTATGTTGCTCCAACGCAAAAGCAATTACCGAGTGTACGTTGGCTCGATAGCTGCTTTACGGATACTAGTCAAATACCTGTTAATCAACGATATAAATGGTTGCTAGCGGGGCGGCCTGCCAGCGGCTATGTTGATCCAGGACCTTTAGTGTGCTCATGTATGTCAGTTGGAAAAAATACCATTCTCAACGCTATCACACAGCATGGTTGTATTAGTGCGACGGCAGTGGGTAAGCAGTGCCGAGCAGGTACCAATTGTGGCTCTTGCGTGGGGCAAATTAACGCATTAATCGCAGAATGCGGCCCATTGGCACAAGCTTAAATGATGTTATGGCACGTCGCTTGCAGCCTTTTATATGCAATTACTGGTTGAGTGTTGTGTTATGAACAATAAGCCATTTTAGGGTAGGGGTTTATTGACAACTTTGCTTGTGGTTGCCCATTTTGCTGTATTCACGCTGTTATCAGGAGTCACCACCATGACCAATATATCTGCCGCTACCTCAATGCATGAGACCTATCAGCTAATGGATCAACACTGCGCAGAAAACGTGCAAACTTGCACCAAAAGAGGCACTGTGCATCTGATTGGCGCAGGATCTGGTGACCCTGAGCTATTAACATTAAAAGCGTGGCGAGTAATGCAGCGCGCAGAGGTAGTGTTATACGACAGTCTGGTGTCTGAGGATATTTTGGATATGTGCGCGAGCACGGCTGAAAAAATATTCGTTGGTAAGCGCCGCGCCAATCATGCATTGCCACAAGAAAGTATTAACGAGCTACTGGTCAAACACGCGCTGGCAGGTAAGATGGTGGTTCGCTTAAAAGGTGGCGACCCTTTTATTTTTGGACGCGGCGGCGAAGAGCTACAGGAAGTGGTACGTCATGGCATTCATTTTGAGTCTATTCCAGGTATTACTGCCGCCAGTGCCGCTGCTAGCCGTACAGGAATTCCACTAACGCACCGTGACCATGCTCAATCGGTCAAGTTTGTTACTGCTTGCAAAAAAAATGGCGCGCCTAATAACGATTATAGTGAGCTAATGGACAGCAGCCAGACAGTTGTGTTTTACATGGGTTTGCACCGTTTGCATGAGATGACACAAGGGTTGATAGCAGGCGGACGTGACAGCGAAACGCCTTTTGCTATCATTAGTCATGCCAGTATGCCAACGCAGCAAGTACTTATCGGCACATTAAGTGATATCGCTGATCAGCAAGCTGAAGCAAAACTGCCAACCCCTGCACTATTGATTATGGGTGATGTGGTCACTTTATATCATGAGTTTGCAGACTATAATCTTGGCGCCATGGGTAAAGGTGAGTTTGTTGATGTTGATAAAGTGATAAGCAGTAATGATTTAATACCCAATTTGGAGAGTATTGCGTAGGATAACTATGTTTAAAAGACTGTTATTTTAAGAAACTGTTACTAAGGTGATTATGTGCACCCGTCTAGAATCTTGTGTAGAACCATGTTTAGTCTAGATAATACTTACATCAAGTTTAAGAGTGTTCGATGTCGTTTCAAGGTTGGCTATAGCTAAGTTACTTATTATAGATTTCGTAATTGCTCGATTAACCAACGATGTATGCCACTGTCAGCAGTACGTGGATGCCATGCTGCGATGACCTTAAAAGTAGGCGGCAATGCTTCCACCTCAAGTTCTTTGACCTTATTGCTCGGCAATAATCGCGAAGGATAAAACGCAATCATGTCAGTCGTGTGCAAAATATCTGGTACAGCCGAAAAGCTAGGAACCGACATCACAATATTTCGTTTTAGACCTTTTTCTGCAAACCATTGATCATGAGAGCCGCGTAAATTAGCACGCGAGGGTGACACGACTAGCTGCGCGTGTGCAGCCACTTGCGACAGCGTCAATGGCTCTGTGGCAAAGGTATTTTCACAACCCGTCACGCATAAATGTTGCTCTTCAAATAAAGTCACATATGATAAGTTATCAGGGATAAATTCAGGGAAGGTAATCAACAAATCAAGCTCGCCTGCTGCAATCAGCTGATTGATATTGTCTGAGGCAAAATCACGTACGATTAACTTCAAATCTGGTGCTTCGCGTCGCGTAATATTAAACAATTGCGGTAATAATGCCTGCGTCGCATAGTCAGTCGCACTAATCGTAAATATGCCTTTGTATGTGTGCGGCATAAAAATCTCTGGCTCTAACAAATCTTCCAACTGCTTTAATATATGGTCAATAGGTTGCTGCATCGATAGCGCTTTTGGTGTTGCCACCATGCTATTGCCTTGACGAATAAACAAACGATCATCAAACACCTCACGTAACTTGCGTAACTGCTCACTGATGGCTTGTTGGGTCAGCCCCATTTTGCGTGCGACTTGCGACAAGTTTTTTAGATCAAGTAGCGCCTGCAATACTCTAAGTTGCTTGATATCGAGCCGATTCATACCATTCATAATTTCATACCATTAATAATTGTATCTTAAACAAGAAACGGTTGTTTCTAATTGTACCTGCAAAACGCTATGCTGACCAACATTGCTTAAGTAGCCACTAAATGAGCTGTTAAGCATTAAAACAGGCTCAATACATTCAATAATAAGCCATCAGCTGCTTTAAAAGAGATACTTATGACACAAACTATTCCAGGTACAAAGACATTATTTTCCTCTGTAGCACTTGGGCCTTATACGCTCAACAACCGTATCGTAATGCCGCCATTGACACGCTCTCGTAGCACGCAACCTGACAATATCCCTAATGACTTAATGGCCAGCTATTATGCACAGCGTGCGTCAGCAGGCTTTATGGTGACGGAAGGTACGCAGATTGAGCCAAGAGGTCAAGGTTATGCTTGGACACCGGGTATCCATTCACCAGCCCAAGTTGAAGGCTGGAAAAAAGTCACGCAAGCAGTACATGACAAAGGCGGTATTATTTTTGCTCAGCTTTGGCATGTAGGCCGTGTGTCGCACACCAGCTTGCAGCCTAATGGTGCTCAGCCGGTAGGGCCGTCTGATATTACCGCTGATAACGTCAAAGTATTTATTGAAACAGGTCCAGGTGCAGGTGCATTGGCTGATCCAAGTGAGCCACGCGCTCTCAGTACCGATGAAGTTGGTGAGTTGGTAACGATGTATGCGGCCGCTGCGCGCAATGCATTGGAGGCGGGTTTTGATGGGGTAGAGCTGCATTGTGCTAACGGTTATTTGGTCAATCAGTTTATCTCTGAGCACACCAATCACCGTGATGATCAATATGGTGGGTCGTTGACCAATCGTTTGCGCTTCTTAAAAGAAATCGTCGCTGCTGTCAGTGATGTGGTGGGTGCTGATCGTTTAGGCGTACGCTTTGCGCCATTATTTGCGAGTACGGATGAGACGCGCGTGTATTTAGGCTTGGTAGAGTCAGATCCCCATCATACCTATGTCGAAGCAGTCAAATTGCTTGAGCAAGCGGGTATTGCTTATTTGTCCATTGCAGAAGCTGATTGGGATAATGCGCCTGATTTACCAGACACTTTTTATCAAGCAGTCAGAGAAGAGTTTTCAGGCCGTATTATTTATGCTGGCAAGTACACGGTACAAAAAGCTGTGAACATTTTAGAAAAAGGCTACGGTGATTTATTCGCGTTTGGTCGTCCTTTTATCGCCAATCCTGATCTGCCAGAGCGTATTGCCAATAACTGGCCATTGAATGAAGTAGATCCTACCACGATGTATGGTGGTACTGATGTGGGCTACAGTGATTATCCTTACTATCAAGAATAGCAAAGTACATAAACAGTGACTGAGATAAGGCCATTAATACTAATGGCCTTATTTTCATTTATAAATTTGTGACTTGTTGGATATTCACAGACAGTCAATCTTTAAGCGACAATTATTGTTTTTGTCGCTTAAAGGTTTTTCTTTTATCGTTTTATCAATAGGTAGTAGGCAATGAATCAGAATTCCAAAGACAGACTTATACGCATATTGATAGGATATGTCGGACTTTATCCAACGCTCCTAATCGTATTGACGTTATTGAAGCCTGTGACCCAAGGATTAAGCCTGCCAGTGGTGGTATTAATTGAAACGATAATACTTGTTCCACTGACACAGTTGGTGTCTTTCCCACTAGCAGGCTGGGTCATTGAGCGTCTGAGCAGAAAAGAGTGATCACTTTTCGCAGCGTTCACTGGTACACCATTCTCTTATTCAAGCTCATCAATCAACTGCTTCATTTCATCAATTTCACGTTTTTGTGCTTTTATAATATCATCAGCAAGCTTTTGTACACGCGGATCTTCAATATCAGCGCGGCTACTGGTGAGAATGGCAATCGAGTGATGCGGTATCATCGCCTGCATCCAATCGACTTGATCGACAGTCGCTTGAGATCTAACGCCCCAGATACCAACTGCAAACATCAATACACTTAGACCATAGATCATCAAATTGACCTTGGTCTTTTTATACATATTGGTCATAAATGCCAACATGACGACTGCCATACCGGCACCCATATATAGCGCCATATAAGCTCGGGTTTCACTAAAGTAAATGTGATCCCACTGGTAGGTGTTAAAATACATCATGATATACATGATGACAGTCGATGTCAGAATCATTAAGGTGAATTTTACATAAGGGTTCATATTTTTTTGCTTAGAAGCTTCCATGATATGACCTCCATTGTTTTGTTAAATTAAAATGGGTAGACAGTTAAAACCAGAATTTAACCCCCGCAGTCAAACTACTGCTATCAACTGATTCATTTTCTTGACGTCGTTGGCCACGAGCCTTGCCAAGCGCTGTCTCATAACTAACACCTACATAAGGAGCTAGCTGGCGACTGAATGTCTCGTAAGTCAGCCTGACCTCAGTTTCCATCTCATTAAAGCCTTTGGTAATACCATTATCATGGTCATCTTTACTAAAGGCAGTCAGTCCAACCTCCGGTATGACTACCCAATGCTGATCCAAACGCCATTCGTACTCTGCGCCCAAATCAAGACGAAGTTGACCATCGGTATATAAGTAGGCTCTCGCATCCGTTTCGATAAAATAAGGCGCGGTACCGACAATACCTGCCATTATGGCAGCGTTATCGTTTTCAGTATCGTAAGCGACACCAGCTTCACCATTCCAGAAAATGCTCAGTGGTTTCCAATAAGCAAGCGAGCTCAAGCTATCGATTTCTTTATCATCTTTAGTCTGAGCACTACCTTCCGTGCGTAGTCTTATACGGTTACTATCAGTACCATACCAACCCATCGCTTCGAAGTTGATTTGATCCTCATCAAACTGATAGCCCAAGTCGTCTACTGAGACTCCCCATAATGGCATGCTGCCCATCATCATGGGTTTACCATACTGCCCGTATGGAACCCCATTTGAATAGTCTGGACTGCGAGCATCAGCTGGTGGCTGCCCACCTTGCATACCCGACATATCCATACTGCTGTGCTCCATATCAGACATATCGCCTGACATATCCATGCCGCTGTGGTCCATACTAGACATATCACCCGACATATCCATGCCACTATGATCCATACCAGACATATCGCCTGACATATCCATGCCGCTGTGATCCATATCAGACATATCACCGGACATATCCATGCCGCTGTGATCCATATTCGACATCTCAGCAGCTGCTGCAAAAGATGATGCGAGCAAGACTAGTGATGACAAACCAATGAATGGCAGATTTTTCTTAGATATTTTCATAATAAGCCTCATATTCGAAGGTTTGTTAAACGACGGCAACTTCTCGGAACATACCAGCTTCCATGTGATAAAGCAGGTGGCAATGCCACGCCCATCGTCCAAATTCACCCGTCACATCGAAGCTAATCTTTTGCGCAGGCTGCACCACAATCGTATGTTTACGTACCTGAAAGTCTCCAGATGGCGTGCGCAAGTCGCTCCACATACCATGCAGATGCATAGGGTGGTTCATCATCGTGTCATTAACTAAGGTGATACGCACGCGCTC
The DNA here is from genome assembly GCF_002863645.1 of Psychrobacter sp. MES7-P7E. NCBI lineage: Bacteria > Pseudomonadati > Pseudomonadota > Gammaproteobacteria > Moraxellales > Moraxellaceae > Psychrobacter > Psychrobacter sp. MES7-P7E. Next base: position 29,706 of record NZ_PJBU01000105.1, read on the forward strand.
GTTAGGCTTAATATTGACAGGCGTTGCATCCTTAAACATGACACCATCTAAAGCCCAAATATAGCGCTCCATGTTACCCGTTAAATGTAGCTCAATCTCTCGGGTAGGCTTACGCTGCTCTACAAATATGGCCTCATCGACAGAGCGCAGCTGACTATAATTCAGTACGTCACGATTGATATTACGCAGGTTGATACCGGGATCATCTAGGTTCATACGTGGACTGTCGACACGCATATCAGATTTAAAGTCATACTCGGTCTTGGCATGCTTTGCTTTGTAGCCTTTATCACCCATCGCACCCATCATATCGGCCATGGTCAGCCATTCGATCTGATCCATAGCAGGTATTGCAGCACGAGCGCCTTTCTTGGTCGCAAGCGTGGTCGCGACATAGCCTGAACGATCGATATTTTGGGCAAATATCGTATGTGCATCTTGAGTAGGCGTGACGATGACATCATAGGTCTCAGCCACGCCAATGCGGAAATCATCAATCGCAACAGGTGCGATATCAATACCATCTGTTGCCACCACAGTCATTTTGAGACCCGGTATACGCACATCAAAAATGGTTTGCGCTGAAGCATTGATAAAGCGTAATTTAACGGGCTGTCCTGCTTTTACTAGCTTTGTCCAATTAGCCGCTGTGGTCTTACCATTCATCAGATAGGTAAAGGTCTTTTCGCCAGATAAATCAGTAAAATCCGTCGGCATCATGCGCATCTGATTCCACATTTTGCGCTTGTCATAAGCGGCTTCTAAATCTGTTGCGGCGATATCAGACAATAGTTTTTTGAAATCTGGCAGATGATAATTATCAAAGTCAGCGCGCTGTTTGAGCAATTTCAAGAGATTGTGCGGATCGCGGTGCGTCCAATCACTCAGCACGATTACATGGTCTTCCTCGATAGGATGACGCTCACGGCCTTTGGGTTCAATGACGATAGCACCAAGCATACCGGTTTGCTCTTGAAAGCCACTGTGTGAGTGATACCAATAGGTGCCTGATTGTTTAAGTTTGAATTTATAGGTAAAGGTGCTGTTCGCGGGAATACCATCGAAACTGATACCTGGCACCCCATCCATCTCAAAAGGTACCAGCAAGCCATGCCAATGAATAGAGGTTGACTCATTCATCTGGTTATGAACACGGATAGTTACGGTATCGCCTTCACGCATCTTTAGCGTTGGTGCTGGTAGCGAGTCATTAATCAGTGTTGCCATACTCGACTTGCCATTGACAGTGACGGGCTTCTTGCTGACATACAGATCAAACTCATTCCCAGTTAAGATAGGTACGATATGGTCGGCTTTATCACTGTTGATGGCTACATTCTGCTGGCCTTTACCGAGCGCACTATTGGCAATAGACGGTAGGGTGGACAGCATGGATGCCCCTAACAAGGTAGAAGATCCTGTCAAAAAACGCCTGCGGTTAAACATAGTTGTGTTCATAATAATTCACCTGATTTATATCTATAAAGTGAGAGTCGAGTCTATATTTATCAGCTAAGTATATGACTTTGGCCGCTTATTAATAGAGCTGGATAAGCTATTTAAACGACAACCAAGCTAGATTTGCTGCTGCGGTGAGTCAATAGTTGCATAAATAGCTGTTGAGCCATCTTTATTAAGCTGCATCACTTTATATGGCATAAATTTATCTTGGTATTCCATACCTGGGCTACCGACTGGCATGCTCGGGACAGCAAGGCCAATCGCATCACTTGGCGGGTTTTTTAGGAACTGCGCCATATACTTAGCAGGGACATGACCTTCAAATACGTAGCCATCAGTAGTGACGGTGGTATGGCAAGAGCGCATTTGCTGCGGTACGCTGTATCGCTCTTTAAACAAGGACACGTCTTCGACATTCTGTGCGGTTGCGTTTAGACCATGACCTTCGGCATAACCGACCCATTCTTTGCAACAGCCGCAATTGGCATCTTTATAGACGGTGGCTGAGATGTTTTTTAGGATAGTTGATTGGGTATCTGAAGGAGCGCTGACTGGCATTATTTCAGCTGTTGGCTGCTCCGTTTGCGTAGTTTGCACGTTTTGCGTAGCAATAGTTGGCTCAGTCGCTGGTGTTGATTCAGCAGCAGCGGAATTAGGTTGATTACAAGCGGCAATCGTTAACGATAATGGCAATACCACGATCGCCGAGAGCACACGGCCAGATATCAGATTATGTTCATTAATAAATCTATTAGTATAGCGTCTCATAAAACCACTCCCGAGCGTCTGTCTGACGATTAAATATTATAAAAATTAGAGCCACATCACTGGATAAAATAGTGCTAGCAAAGCTTAAAACTCAAATCGCAAAAAGCAGCACTATTGAGCACTGCATTTTTTACAAAAAATCAATGTTGCATTTCGGATCCATCACCTGACATATTCATCTCACCATCAAATGACATATCCAACATACTATCGTCTAACCGAGTCGTTAGCATGGTGTACTGGTTTTCATTTAAGTCAGGTAGCGATCTAATAAAAGCAACCATCGCCCATATTCTGTCATCATCGTGAGTAGCGCCCCAAGCGGGCATGCCAGACGCCATAATGCCATGTTTAATCGCCCAAAAGCTTTGTCTGGCACCAGCCTCGTTTCGATAGCGCTTAACGATATCCGCCTGAGTAAAGTTAGGAGGCTTTGGGTACATACCGCTATTTAAATCTGTGCTGTTGACGCCAGGAGATAAATGACAGCCTGCACACATATCTTTGTAATCTGCACCGCCCGAGCTGATCATCTCCGCCTTTTTTAAATTGGGAACCAAAATATTCTTACTGGCATGTTCAATCGAGCGTGTGCGGGCAGTTTCTAAAAAATCGTAAACCAGCGGACTATGAGCTCGATCAGCACCGATATTTATCATGCCACTAGTCACCACCATAAAAATGCCCACAATAGCGACAAAGACAGTAAACAGTATTCCTAGTAAAAACTTCATAGGTTTGTCCTAAAAATCCATTTTATTTAATATCCCATTACTGCTTGATCAGCTTCTCTGACAATATAGTCAAGTCTATATAAATCCGCTACAGCGTCATCCTCGCTAAGCATATTAATGTATAACTTGCACTCGGTTTCCTTGTATCGAAATTATATTGAACTGACTATAGTATTGAACTTATAAATTGATATTTAAGAATCGCTATCGCTGCTCACACAGTGCTTTTGGTACATCGCTTTCATTTTGCTCATGTTAGCCATCATGGCTTTCATAGCAGGATCATTCATATCCATTTTGCTATGATCCATTTTTTGCATCATCTGCATATGCTTTTGCATTTTCTCACAGTTCATTTGGTCTTTTTCAGCGTGCATTTTGGGATCGTGTGCCAACGCAGAGGTTGAAACAACTAAGGCTATAGCAGTTGCTACGATTGATTTAGAAAGTGGCATTGATTTGAGCAGTGGCATTGGTTTGAATAATGACATGGTAAATCCTTATTTAAATTGGTATGTAGTCGAAAAGACTTTAAGATATTAAGTTACTTTAAAGCATACTTTAGTGATTCTGACAGAGAGATGACGGTAAGATTACAATTCTGTCATCTTACTATTTATGGTTTTTAATGTTGTCAGTAATCCTTTAGTATGACATCAGAGCTGATATCACTTATCGCTACCATATTTGTTAATGAAGTATTTTTCAGACTGTAGATGTTGATCTTTGTGTTCAATCTCACAAGCCACTCTCGCATCGATATAGCTTTTCATTTGTGAATTTGAGAGCTGAGCATCGTTATGATCCAAGTTTTTTGCAAACTCAGTCACAGCGTCGCAGTTGTTGATGATTGAAGTGCTTAGATCAATCGTATGCGCATTGGCAGTGGTAGTACCGATAAGTACAGATACCGAAAGCAGTACTACTTTTTTGAACGAACCATAAATTTTCATATAAAACCTCTTTCGTAAGTTGTTTACATTGATTACCGATAAAAATAATTCATAGTAGCTAGGGCGTGTCCTCATTTTAAAAATGGTGATAAAAATGAGATAAATTGCCGTCAAACGAGGAAAATAGTGCAGATAATATCGAGATATTGACCAATTATTTGACCAATTATTTGACGATGTTTGGCAAAATTTAGCTGTTTTTAGCCCATTTAGAGACACTCGTTTGAATTGAGGACACGCCCTAAGTATTGGATAGTAGCTAAGTATTGAAACGAGCACCTATGTACCGTTTATATAGATTAGCAAAATAAAACTGACAGTCTGATTACGAGCACATGACATCTTTGTCCGCTACCAGTCAATATTGTCACCTGTGCTGGTTAGAACGTTAAACAATCATGACCGTATTGAGGAATTACAATGAAAGTACTGCTGGTAGAAGATGAATTGAAGCTTGGCGAGTATATAAAAAAAGGCTTAACCGAAGCTGGGTTTATCGTGGATCATCAGCTAACAGGATTAGATGGCTATCATGCATTGATGACGGAAGAATTTAGCGTGATATTGATGGATGTGATGCTGCCTGATGTTAGTGGCTTTGAGCTGGTGCGTAATTACCGAGCGGCTGGCAAGCATACGCCTGTGCTATTTCTAACCGCAAAAGATGACTTAAGTGACAAGATAAAAGGGATTGAGATTGGTGGCGATGATTATTTGACCAAGCCTTTTGCCTTTGCAGAATTGATCGTCAGGATGAAAAGCTTATTACGACGTGCCAATCAAGCCGACTATCAAAGTACGATTATGCAAATAGCGGATCTTAAGATGGACATCGGCAAGCGTACGGTGCATAGAGGAGATAAGCCTATTAAGCTCACGGCAAAAGAGTTTTCCTTACTACAGTTTTTATTAGAGCGCCGCGGTGAAGTGCTTCCACGCTCAATCATCGCCTCCCAAGTATGGGATATGAACTTTGAAAATGATACCAATGTGATTGATGTGGCGATAAGGCGCCTTCGTATAAAAATAGACGATGATCATGACTCAAAGCTGATTCATACGGTGCGCGGGATGGGCTATCGGTTAGAAGCTGTCGATACAGCGCTTGATAGCAAACCATCTCACGAAGCTGGCAATGTCTAATATGAAATATAGGTTTGATAATCGGCGCTTGCCACTATTATGGCGTACTGTGCTATTGCTCACAATATTTGTTGTTATATCGCAGGTTATTATTTATATATGGATACAACGTTCTGTTAAAGGCCATTTCGAGCAAATGGACGCTGAGATTATGACTCATGCGGCTTTTAACTTACGTAAACGAGTGATAGATAGTAGCCCTATAACTTCCCAAACCCTACCAAGCTCTCAATATCCATTGAATAGTCAACAGCCGCTAAGAGCGGCACCTGACGTAATGCCTGATGGAGATACTTCTACCGCAGCGATATCAGATGAAGCTGATCATCAGCATTCTTCTTGGCTAGATTACGATCTAAAAACCATTATCGCTAATAAAGAAGGGCAGATACTGTCTAGTACCCCCAATAACTTTGCTCAAGAGCTAGGGGAAGGGTTTAACCTATCATCACTGAAACAAGATAATGATAAGCAACAGTTTGTGATGAATATCAACAGCCGATATTATCGAGCAATGGTCATTGAAGACGACAAAATGCTTGCGCTTATCGCACTGCCTATAGATGTGCATCATCAGTATTTATTACAGTTCAATCGTCAGCTTAGTATGATTTTGTTCGCGATTACCTTGTTGCTCGTCTCAGTAGCGGCATTGGGTGTGTACTGGGGTTTTGCACCTTTGGCGACCATCGTCCAAAAAATGAAAAGAATGAATCCTGACAGATTGGATGATAGAGTCACGGTCAGCGATATGCCGTTAGAGCTGCGACCACTAGCAGAATCTTACAATTCGATGATGGCCAAGCTTGAAAGTAATTTTGAATCATTGTCACGGTTTTCAGACAATATCGCCCATGAGCTGCGCACTCCAATAGCGACACTCAGCACGCAAACGCAAGTCATGTTAAATAAACCGAGAGCTGGTGATGAATACATTGAGCAGCTACATCATCAGCATGACACGTTAGAGCAGCTGTCGGCCATGATAAACAACATGCTGCTGCTGGCAAAAACCCAAAAAGGATTGAGTGACTCGCAAATCAGTCACGTGGATACGGACCGTTTAATCACCAAGCTCGTTGATTACTACGAAATGATTGCAGAAGACCGAGGTATCGCTATTGAAACCAAAGGTGAGTTCAGCGCTGTTTTAGGAGATAAAAGTTTATTACAAAGGCTCTTTGCTAATCTGATATCGAATGCGATTTATTATGCTGCTCAAGATAGCGTTATAACCATTAGTGCAGATAGAGTAAACTCAGATGAGATGGTGGGTACAATGATAACCAGCCTCCAACAATCAAAACAGGCCGTTCTACGAATCACCATCACCAACCAAGTAGATGAGCCATTGGCACAAAGTGAAGCAGATAAGTTGTTTGAGCGCTTCTATCGACATCACAAGACAATAGATCGCCATACAGGAACAGGTTTGGGGCTATCTATCGTACAGTCTATCGTTGGGGCGCATAATGGTAACGTCAGTATTACTATAAAAGACGATGATTACTTTCAAGTAAGTGTCGAGTTATTAGCGGACGTTTAATCTTTTAGTAGTCAACGATAGATATTCAATCTGAATAGATAAATTTGATAGATGGTTGCCTTGAAAACGAGCTGGTAATGACCAAGTAAATGTATGTCTAGTGCCCAATATAAAGCTAGAGATTATTAAAAGGCAATAGGTAGAAGAGTAAGTCGATAACGAACATAATACTTAAAACACAATCATAAAAATCAATTAGGGAATGACTATGCATATCACGGCTAATTTTGATGCAGGCAACATTGACATTATTAATGCAGATGACAAAAAAGACATTCAATTAGCGATTCGTCCAGATGTTGGTGGCGAGTTTTTTCAATGGTTTAACTTTCGTCTGTCAGGTCAAATAGGGGAGCAGTATGTTCTCAATATTTTGAATGCAGGAGAGGCCTCTTATCTGGAGGGTTGGGAGAACTACCAAGCGGTGGCTTCTTATGATCGTCAGCATTGGTTCCGTCTGCCAACCTCTTACAAAGATGGCAAGTTGACCATCGTGGCAGAGTTAGAATGTGAAACCATTCAAATTGCGTACTTTGCCCCTTACAGCTATGAGCGTCATCAAGATTTGTTGGCCGCAGTGCAAGTGCATCCGCTAGTGACGTTAGAGCATCTAGGCGAAACACTTGATAAACGTGACTTGACCCTAGTCAAAATTGGTGACGGAGATGCTAGTAAGCGCAATATATGGATTACTGCTCGTCAGCATCCAGGTGAGACGATGGCTGAATGGCTCATTGAGGGTTTGTTGTATAGCTTGTTAGATAGTGATAATGCGACTGGCAAGCAGTTGTTAGACAAGGCCAATTTTTATATTGTCCCTAATATGAACCCTGATGGCAGTGTACGTGGTCACTTGCGTACTAATGCTGCCGGAACCAATCTAAACCGTGAGTGGCAAAGTCCAAGCTTAGACAAAAGCCCTGAAGTATTTCATGTGATTAATAAAATGGAAGCGACAGGCGTGGATCTATTTTATGATGTGCATGGTGATGAAGCATTGCCATACGTATTCCTCGCTGGGTCACAAGGGACGCCAAGCTACAGTGACCGTCTTGCTGGACTACGTGATAGATTTTCAGAGGTATTAAAGTTAGCCAGTGCTGATTTTCAGTCTGAGATTGGCTATGAGATTGATGTGCCGGGTGCTGCCAATATGACCGTTGCCACCAATTGGGTAGCAGAGCGTTTTGATTGCCTCGCCAATACGTTAGAGATGCCATTTAAAGACAATGATAATCTGCCCGATGAAGAGATGGGTTGGTCACCCGAGCGTTCTATCAAGTTAGGGGAAGCATCACTGGTAGCAATGCTAGCTGTCGTGGATGATTTACGATAACTATAGAAAAAAAGCTGCAGAAAATAAAAAGCTGCTAATGATGGCCGAGTGTTTTAGTAGTCATCGTTAGCAGCTTTTTTTTATTTTCATCTTCACATTCGCCAATAGCAGTCCTGATAAGATCAACATCATGGCCAGCATTTTCCACCACGTCACTACTTCTCCTGTGAGTAGTACTGAGGTCACCATACCGAATATGGGCACCAATAGCGCAAACGGCATAACCTTGGAGGCGGTATTTTGACTGAGTAAGTGTGCCCACAGGCCAAAGCCAATTAAGGTTGAGATATAGACGATAAACCCAAGTGAGAGCCAAGACTTGAGCGATGCTTCAGTAAATGTCGCTAGCTGCCATGCATCAGTCTCAAATGTAAGAGAAGATATTGTCAATATCACGCAAGCAATGAGACCGCCCCAGACTACCAGCGCTAGCGCAGACAGAGCAGAGGCTTTATTTTTTCCAGTGCTAGATGTAGCAACAGATACCCTTGTTGCTTGCTGCATCGCTTTTAGAGCCGTTTGCTCTGACGCTTTTTCTGAGGCCTGTTTTGATACTTGCTTGGAGGCAATATTACCAAAGCTCCAACCGATGGCCGCAATCAAAATACAGATGAACCCTGCCAAAGGCATATCACCGCCAAGGTTTAACGCAATCACGCTGAGTCCTAGTACACCGACCAACATACCGACGATTTGCATACGGCTGACTGCTTCACCCAATATAAAGTACGCTAGCAATACCGTAATAAAAATCTGAATTTGTAGCAGTAGTGCCGTCAGCCCCGGGGATGAACCCAGATGCATCGCTGTAAAGACAAAGGCATACTGCATGACAAATGTACCGATGGCATAAATAAACAGGGTACGGTTGAATTTAGGCGGCTTTAGAAACAAAACCAGTGGCACAGCAGTAAAGAAAAAACGCAGGGCGGTAAGCATCAGTGGCGGAAAGCTCTCAAGACCCCACGCAATAAAAGTAAAATTTACGCCCCAGATAAAGGTAACCAGTACAGCCAATGCAGTATATATAGGGGACATATGAGCTATCCTAGAGGGTTATTATCCGTTGTCGGAAGTGATTAGATTTGATTGTGTTTGGCTGATATTTAGACTTAGAGTTATAGTCGAAAGGTCACTATATAATAGGACGGTACTAGCACTATAGTCGATTCAATTTAAAAGTAGTACAAGGCAACCGAGTATAGATGTACATTTGATACTTCAAGCGAGGTTAACGCTGTAATACTTTTATAATAGTGGAATGAATATATAAATTTCTGATTGGTCAGTCTAACGATTGAGCCAATACCTCGAAAACTTTTGAATGACTCATTTGCGCCACATTGAACCGCATAAAGTTCTCAGCATTGTCCGATTGGCTAAAAACATTACCCGGCGCCAATACCACACCCTGTGATAAGCAGCGATTGGCCAATTCGGTCGCATTATTATTCTCAGGTAATCGGCACCATAGGAACATACCTGCTTGTGGGAGCAGCCACGGTACGATGCCTAATTTGGCCAATCGTGGTAGCGTATGAGTACGCGCGCTTGCCAGCCGAGTATGGATATCATTCATATGCTTACGGTAGCCGCTATCAGTCAATGCTGAGAACACAACCGCCGCTGCTAACTGACTGCCACCAAAGCCAGTCGCTATCTTTAAATCTACCAAACTCTCAACCCACTCTGTAGGCGCTGCAATATAACCACAGCGTAGGGATGCTGATAACGTTTTAGAAAAACTGCCTATATAGAATACTCGTGATAACCCATCCAAAGCCGCCAATCTCGCCGCAGGCTTGACTTCAAAATCTGCAAAAATATCGTCTTCGATAATGTACAAATCAGCAGTCTGAGCCAATTGTAATACACGGTATGCCGTAGCAGGTGATAACGTTGCGCCCGTAGGATTATGAATGGCAGCATTGGTGATGTACAGGCGCGGCTTACACTCATCTAAAATCGCTGCAAAGGCATCTATATCTGGCCCATTTGGCGTATAAGGCACACCAACCACTTTGACCCGATGGGCAAGCAGCTGTGCTCGAAAGTTAAAATAACAAGGATCATCGACGATGACCGTGTCACCCGGCGTCAGCAAAAATCGAAAAATCAAATCTATCGCCTGAGTGCCTGAATCCGTCAATATAACCTGTGATGGCTCTGCATTGATACTTAATCCTGCCATACGCCGTGTGAGTAATTGGCGCAATGTTAACAGTCCTAGCGGCGTTGCATACTCACTGATAATGGACGCGTCAGCCTTTGCCACATTTCGTAGACCACGGCGTATACCTGCCTCAAACAGCCAGTCCGCTGGTAACCAGCCGCAGCCTGGCTTTAGCGCGCCATCGGGTGGCTCCAGTGACTGCCGCGATACCCACAACGGATCTACCACTCGGTCAATTTTTGGTGCTATATCTGTCAATGATAGCGGCGCTGTAGTTTCTGCCACATAAAACCCTGCGCCAGGACGGGAGTAGATGATTCCCTCAGTTTGCAGGCGTTCATAGGCTTCAACCACGGTAGATGGCGAGAACCCATAATCTTTGGCAGCGGCACGGACGGAGGGTAGTCGCGACTCTGGCATGTAGATGACAGTCGCTATTTTCTCTTTTACGTCAGCCATGACAACTTCGATACGTGTTAGCTTTTTATTCATATTTTTTACAATTTTTGGTAAGGCGAATTTTGTGAAGGTTTTATCTTAAGGTTATAGCTAGGACAATATATGGGTAGGATATCCGAACTGTATGGGTTTTATAGACCAAACAGTTCTGTCTAATTGTACTGGATTGTATATAGATAACCTACTGTACTTTTGTTTTAATCATTGAACGTAAACGATGTAGAGGTAGGTGTCATTCTACTGTGAATCACACTTACCTCAGTCAATTCAATGGTAATTCTTCAAAAAGCAGCGATATATGACCACGAAAAAATATAATAAATATCTGGCCTTTGCCTTATGCGTGATAACGACAAGCGTCAATATCCAAGGGCCGCTTTATGCCGTTTACGCACACAATGATGGCTATGGTGTACTAGCAACTACGATAGCGTTTTCCTTTTATGTATTAGGCGTCATACCTGTATTGTTGGCTTTTGGTGGGTTGTCTGATCGGATTGGACGGCGCAAGACAATTTTAATAGCTTTAGCGTTATCGGTAGCAGCGACGGCTCTTATGTTATTTTATCCATACACGCGAGCATTAGCAGTAGCGCGATTCGTACTGGGTGTGGGAACTGCTCTGATGGCTGCTACGGCGACAGCCTATATGATTGAGCTGCTTGGCTCATCGGATACGATGCGTGCGACAGCGTGGGTGACGGCCAGTACGACGATAGGTTTTGGTCTTGGTCCTGTATTGACGACAGTTTCTTTAATGTTTTACGAAACCGATCAGCCAGCCAGTTTTTTCTTACTGCTAGCGAGTGGGATATTCGCTATGTTTTTGTTATATCAATTACCAGAGACAGCACCTAAACGCACTAATTTGCCCACATCTATGCTACGGCTACCTTATTTTAATCGTGAAGTCATTTGGTATGGCAGTAGTATTTTGATTTGTTGGGCGACGACAGGTTTGGTGCTGTCAGTTATTCCCTCAGTACTGGCCACACATGGACTCGCTAAGTATGCAGGGATATCCTCTATGTTAGCCATCAGTTGTGGATTGATCGTTCAGCCAATCGCCCGAAAGCTTGACCCTCAAGTCTCAAGCAAGCTTGGTCTTTTGATCTTATTACCGGCTTATGCTTTATTGGCTTGGGGGACGTTGAACGCCAATCTACCAGTCATTCTTTTGGCGGCATTCTTGGCCAGTACTAGTTGCTATGGCTTTGTCTATTTAGGCGGTATGTTAGGAGTCGCAAAATCTGCTGGAAATGAGCAGGCACGTGCAAGTGCAGGCTATTTTCTGATGGCATATATAGGGCTTAGTGTACCCGTCATCTTTACTGGTTTGATTGTGGATCGGTATGGTGCTGCTACTGCATTCTACGCCTTTGGTGTGTTTTCATTAGTTGGTGTGATTGTCTTATTTGCCAGTCAACCTATGTTGAGGACTGGACGTCATTCGAACGCCAATTTGCATAGCGTGACTTAAAATAAGATTGATAATGCAGTTTTCTATTCATTATCTTTTTAATTTTTCATGATTAGATTACTTGTCCTTTTTGTTATGTGAATTTTTTTAGTTCATTTATTATATCTGACAGGCATGAGTGGTTCTTTGATGTCATTCATATAGCTCATGTATCTGAATATCTACTACTGCCCAATCCATTCCTTCAAAATCTAGATTATCTTTATGTTTAGTACTATCGGTAGGTAGAGGAATGGCTTCACCGTCTTCTATCAATCCTTTTAGATGGAGCATAATCGCTTCTTTAGCATTATTAGAGATATCTGCACGTTCATCGCTGGCTGAATAGCAACCCACTATGTCTGGGATAAATATGCCATAAGCTGTTGTTTTATTACTTGGTGTAATTGCTATGGGATACTGCATTTAACATTCCTCATGAAGTTTGAACCTAAGTATAACTAGCAACCGCTTAGATAATGCTCTACATAACCTCTTAAATATAATTCACTTTCAAAATTATATTGAAAGTGTTTTAGGTGATGGCTACTGTTTGACCCACAACACTTTCATTACAATGGACGCTATCACGACGGATAAAATAGAACAGGTATCCAAAACTGAAACAATAATTCAAACAATAAGGGCGGTTTATGACTCTGAATACCACTAAAACAATTTTAATTACTGGCAGCACAGATGGCATTGGCAAATTGGCAGCGTTAAAACTGGTAGAAGCTGGGCACCAAGTGTACTTGCATGGCCGCGATGCTGACAAGCTTGCTAGCGTCATTGCAGAAGTTCGAGCAGTCGCGACAGGCGCAGCAGTAGATAATATTGATGGGTTTGTGGCTGATTTTTCTGATCTAACGGATGTGCTAAAGATGGCAGCAGACGTCAATGAAAAACTGACCAAGCTTGATGTGCTCATAAATAATGCAGGGATTTATACTACGGCATCAGCAATGACGAAAGACGGTTTGGATGTACGTTTCGTAGTCAATTACCTAGCGCCTTATGAGCTGACCAATGCTTTGTTGCCTTTGCTCAAGCAGTCTAAGCAAGCGCGTATCGTGAACTTAAGCTCAGCTGCGCAAGCGTCAATATCTTATCAAGCACTTGCAGGTCAAACCCGCCTCGATGATAAAGATGCTTATGCCCAAAGTAAGCTGGCATTAACCATGTGGAGTATGGCATTAGCTGACACAGTCGTTAGCAACGATATCAATGTCATCGCCGTTAACCCAGGTTCGCTACTGAATACAAAAATGGCTAACGAAGCGTATGGTCAGCATTGGTCATCAGCAGACAAAGGCGCAAATATCCTAACGGAGTTGGCCATCTCGGATGAGTTCGCTGACGATACTGGTACATACTTTGATAACGACATCAAAGGTGGCGCACATGGCGATGCAAGAGGAGAATTTGGTCGACCACATGCTGATGCTTTAAACCAAGCAGCCATTGCAGAGCTTGAGCAGCAGACTCAAACATTATTGCAGTCAATTTTTGCATAAGATGCATAAGATTTATATTTTGCGGCATCAATGAATTTCAAACAATTAAACCATTACTAGGGCGTATCTTCATTTCAAAAATGGTGATAAAAATGAGGTAAATTGCCGTCAAACGAGGAAAATAGTGCAGATAATATCGGGATATTAACCAGCGATTTGACGCTGTTTGGCAAGGTTTAGCCATTTTTAACCCATTTAGATGACTATTGATTGAATTGAGGACACGCCCTAACTATATTTTCAAATTTTATTATTAAAAACTTTCTTATTAAAAACAGGACACAATATTAGACCTCTTGCAAAAGTAGTTGTAATACACAACGTATATTATTGAACTCTACTTACTTAATAGATATGCCAAACATAGATAAGCTACTCAAAAAAAA
>NZ_PJBU01000106.1:0-42812 GCF_002863645.1 Psychrobacter sp. MES7-P7E
TCTTGTTCCTGTTTAGCTCAAATACAATCTATGAATAAAGCCTCTCTAAAGCTTTATTTTTCTCATATTACGGCTATTAAGATGCCTTAAAAGTATTCCTATGAATGACGATCATTTGTGTAACAAACTAAAAATTTTATTTGAACATCTGTTTCCTACTCTAACCATAATTGGTGGAGTAGATGAACCCTACTATGAAGCGCCAAAAGCAGATACAAATGCGAAGATCTTTTTTAAAGAAAACTACCCAAGAAGCCTATTACATGAAATTGCTCATTACTGTTTGGCAGGGCAAAAACGACGCAAATTAGATGACTATGGTTACTGGTATACTGAATGTGGTAGAACAAGTGAAGAGCAAGAGCTATTTCAATTGGTTGAAGCAAGACCTCAAGGCTTAGAAAAGGCTATGTGTGAAGCTATAGGTATACATTTTTCACCTAGCTTTGATGATTTTTCAGGTCGACCGATATCAGAGATGTTTCTAAAAAACTTAGAAGTTAATTATCAAGAGATGATTACGAATCCTCCTCCTACGGCTAGAATAGCTTTAGAAACATTAATGCATACAGATTTTTCTACGTTAAGGGATAATTAGTTTATTAACTACATATTGCAAATTCATACTTACTTAATTTTAAAATTTCAAAGCAGTCATGTGAAGTATATTCATCAGGCTACTATTCAGCCGATGATAACTATAGTAAATATTCTAGCCTTCCCAATTTTATTGAAAAAACAAAGAATATCTACTAAGAGAAGAACCAACAAAAAGTCCCGATCTATTCATCAAAAATAAAATATTGATATGTCTCGATTGTATATACACGGCTAATATAAGCTTCTTAGTGCTTTGAAAAGTGATAATTCCAATGACTCACTTAATGTACAATATCTCCTTTTATGAGGAATATTGTACATTTTTTTATCAAGAAGCTGATTTTACATCATTACAATTACTTCTTTATCAATCAATAACTTAGTAATGTACATTTATAGTTAAGAGTTTACTAGAGCTAAGCCATTGGTGCGTAGCTGGTGACGCTCGTAGACAACTATCTGACTTTGGCTACTGGTATGCTCCAGATGGACGATCAGCAGCGCAGCAACAAGCGTTTGAGCGTGTAGAAATCAAACCTCAAGCATTAGAGTGTCTATTCACCTTGGCGTGTGGACGAAATTTTCAAGTCTCACAAGATAACTTGTTTGCCGACTTCGACACTAGTAGTAGTACCTTTGCTATTGATGTCTATCGGCAAGTAGAAAGCTACATAGCCAAACCTCATACTCTGCCGCGTGACGCTAAGACTTTGCTGACTGCGTTACTTAGCGCTTGCACCTCTTCATCTGAAATCAACGCTTAATTCAAATTACTAAGCTTCCCTACTTATTAACGATTTTCTACGGTTGGTAACGCCTTACCACTAAACTTATATCTACTTTGAGCTATACTGATAACTGAAGTGGTATTTTAAAGATATCGATCTGCTTTAGTTCTAGAATAGTTCTTCTAATATATCCAGTGATTGAACCACATCTAACTAATGAAAAATTTGTCTCAATTAAAAACCAATAATTATAAAATAAGGAACCACTATGGAAGTCTTCTATATTCATCCCGATAATCCGCAGCCACGTCTCATTGAGCAAGCCGCTGACCTATTGCGCAAAGATCAGCTAATTATTTACCCAACTGATACCAGTTATGCTTTTGGTTGCCGGTTGGGTGCAAAGGATGCCCTAGCGAAGCTTAAGCAAATCCGTGAACTCGATGATAAGCATCAATTTACCTTGCTGTGCCGCGACCTGAGTGAAATTGCCAATTATGCAACAGTTGATAATGTGCAATTTAAACAGCTGAAAGCCCATACCCCTGCTCCAATTACTTTTATTCTTACTGCCACCAAAGACGTACCGAAAAAACTGGCGCATGCAAAGAAAAAAACCATTGGTATCCGTGTACCTAGTAACCCCATTGCTCAAGCATTATTAGAAGCGATGGATGAACCTATCTTAACCAGCTCACTGATTTTGCCTAATCGAGACGATATTTTGGATGACCCATTTGAGATTGAAGATTTGCTAGGCAATCAAATCGACGGTCTCATCAATGCAGGTATAAAGACAACTAAGCTTACTACTATCGTGGATATGACTAGCAGCGTTCCTGAAGTTATCAGGCAAGGTGCGGCCAATGTCGATTCGTTATTACTCTAAGCAGCTAATTATTGCTTTAAAAAGCTACTAGTATATTTAGTCAAATTTAAGACAAAAAAAAGCTCCAATTCAATTGGAGCTTTTTTATGGAATATGTCTTAGGTGCAAAATTAGTCGCGATCAACCAATTCTACATAAGCCATTGGCGCATTGTCACCATCACGGTAACCGCATTTTACGATACGCAAATAACCACCTGGACGCGTCTGGTAACGAGGACCTAACGTGCCAAATAATTTGCCTACCATAGCTTTGCTACGCATACGGCTGAATGCTAAACGACGGTTAGCAACGCTGTCTTCTTTAGCCATAGTGATCAATGGCTCGGCAACGCGACGTAGTTCTTTAGCTTTTGGTAAAGTTGTTTTGATCAGTTCATGCTCAAATAATGAGTTAGTCATGTTCTGAAACATTGCCTTACGATGACTGCCGGTACGACCCAGCTTGACTCCACTCTTACGATGGCGCATAGTCAAAAATCCTTAAAGTTTAACGGCTACGATAAGAAAAGCGATCATCAACACGTAAATCAGCTGGTGGCCAGTTATCTAGGCGCATACCGAGCTCTAAATCTTTAGACGCTAATACGTCCTTGATTTCTGTCAATGATTTCTTACCAAGATTTGGGGTTTTTAGAAGTTCAGTCTCTGAACGCTGTACCAAATCACCGATATAGTAAATGTTTTCAGCTTTCAAGCAGTTGGCTGAGCGAACCGTTAGTTCAAGATCGTCCACAGGGCGTAATAGCACCGGATCAACCTCTTCTTTCTCTTTCACAGGCTCAGGCGCTTCTTCAGCTTCTAGGTCAACAAAGATAGAAATCTGTTGTTGTAAAATAGTGGCTGCTTTACGAATTGCTTCTTCTGGATCTATAGTGCCATTAGTTTCAAGCTCAATGATAAGACGATCAAGATCAGTACGCTGCTCTACACGAGCGTTCTCAACCTGATAAGCAACACGAAGCACAGGACTAAAACTTGCATCAAGCTTTAAGCGTCCAATTGCTTTAGTATCACCATCTTCACGGCGCTGGTTTGCTGGCTCATATCCACGACCCATCACTACACGCAAACGCATCTTAAGATGACCACGATCGCTCAATGTACCCAAGACCAATTCTGGATTGATGATGTCAACATTGTGCGGCAACGCGATGTCTGCAGCAGTAATAGTGCCTGGACCTTGTTTATCCAAGGTCAAAAATACTTCATTTTGGTCATGAAGGGTAATTGCTAAGCCTTTTAGGTTCAAAAGCAAATCAAGTACGTCTTCTTGCAGGCCTTCAAGCGTTGAGTATTCATGGTCAACACCATCAATCTCAGCTTCAATGACTGCAGCACCAGGTAATGAAGATAACAAGATGCGACGCAGAGCATTACCTAGGGTATGCCCAAAGCCGCGTTCTAACGGTTCGAGCGTGACTTTCGCAATCGTTTCGTTAACCGTATCCACATTAATGGCATTCGGCGTTAGAAACTCAGTTGCATTTAGCATCATGATGTCACCTCGATTTATTAAACTGGTTTAATTAACGTTAATTGCTCAATGCCATTTTCATAACATTGAGCATTACGTCATTACTTAGAGTATAGCTCAACGATCAAGCTTTCGTTGATTTCAGCAGGTAGATCAATACGATCAGGCGCATGTTTAAATGTGCCTTGTAGTTTGCTGTGGTCAACATCAAGCCATTCTGGAATACCACGTTGTGTCGCTAATTCGATAGCGTTTTTAATACGTAGTTGTTCGCGAGATTTCTCTTGGATAGCGATGACATCACCATCTTGAAGCTGAATTGAAGGAATGTTCACACGAACAAACTCATCACGGCCAGCTTTTTTTACCATAACAGTACGATGACTGACTAGCTGACGTGCTTCTGCGCGAGTTGAGCCAAAGCCCATGCGATATACAACGTTATCTAGACGACTCTCAAGCATTGCTAGTAGGTTTTCACCAGTAGCGCCACGCTTACGAGCAGCTTCTTTATAGTAGTTCGCGAATTGACGCTCTAGTACACCATAAATACGCTTAACTTTTTGCTTTTCACGCAACTGTAGAGCATATTCTGAGGTCTTGTTACGGCTTACGCCATGCTGACCTGGTGGACGACCAGCTTTCTTCGTTTTTACGTCATACGGTTTAACGCCAGACTTAAGGCCTAAATCCGTACCTTCACGACGTGATAATTTCAGTTTTGGTCCAATATAGCGGGCCATTGTTATGTCTCCTATAAGCTTTTAATGTAAAAAGCTTCGTCTTTAATATTAGACGCGGCGCTTTTTCGGCGCACGGCAACCATTGTGTGGGATTGGGGTTACATCAGAGATGCTGTTAACTTTATAACCCAATGCACCTAGTGCTCTTACCGCAGACTCACGACCCGGTCCTGGTCCTTTGACCAAAACATCGATATTCTTAACACCATATTCTTGGGCCGCTTTACCAGCGACTTCAGCTGCAACCTGAGCTGCAAATGGTGTAGATTTACGTGAACCACGGAAGCCTTGTCCACCTGAAGTGGCCCAAGCCAATGCATTACCTTGACGATCGGTAATCGTAACAATGGTGTTATTAAAAGACGCATGGATATGGGCAATGCCCTCCGATACTGAACGACGAGCCACCTTTTTGCGACTGCGAGTGTCTTTTGCCATCTTTTAGCTTCCTAAGTTAATTATCTTTTGAGAGGGCGTGTCGGACCCTTACGAGTACGAGCGTTGTTCTTGGTGTTCTGACCTCTAACTGGTAGGTTACGACGATGACGGATGCCACGGTAACAACCAAGATCAACTAAACGCTTGATGTTCATTGAAACTTCACGACGAAGGTCACCTTCAGTCATGTAGTTTGCAACTTGTGCACGGATAGCATCTAACTGTGTATCATCTAACTGACTGACTTTAGTAGTAGGGGCGATGCCAACTGCTTCTAAGATTTTCTGAGCAGTGGTACGACCTACACCAAAGATGTAAGTTAGTGAAATAACAGCATGCTTATTATCCGGAATGTTTACGCCGGCAATACGAGCCATTGATTTCTCTCCATTAAAGAAAAATAAGCGTTATCTAGCGATAAGGCTTTACTCTTCAGATTTGTTGCTGTTAATACTAGAGCTTTTATAGTCATTATCGATGTTTTGACTATAAGTCTGCTCATCGATTCTATTATAAAAGATTTTGTATAAACACGGCAAGTGGCGGATGATATCGCATCCGCCGTTATTTTTCAAGTATTAATTTAATTAGCAGTGAAAACTAGATGTTTTCTAATACTAAATATTAACCTTGACGTTGCTTGTGGCGAGGTTCTGCTGTACAAATAATATGTACACGGCCTTTACGGCGCACAACTTTACAGCTACCACAAATCTTTTTAACTGATGCTTGAACTTTCATAGCATGCTCCTTGAAATATCGTACCGCTCATTTAAGGTTGAGTGGGCGATTGAATTAACGTCTGATCATGATATTGATGGGTCATCAAATGCGCTTGAATCTGCGAAATGAAGTCCATTACCACAACCACCATAATCAGTAAAGACGTACCACCGAGTTGAAACGGCACACCAAACGATGACTGGACGACCATTGGCATTAAACAAATAACCGTCATATACATCGCGCCAATAAAGGTCAGTCGGTTTAATACATGATCGAGGTAACGCTGAGTTTGTTGTCCTGGGCGAATACCTGGGATATACGCACCACTACGTTTAAGGTTCTCTGCTACTTCACGCGGACTAAATACCAATGCCGTATAAAAATAACAGAAGAAGATAATCATTGCGCCAAACAGTACTAAATATAGCGGCTGTCCTGGAGACAACACCAATGCCATATTTTGAAGCATTTTCTGTACAAAGGTAGGATCAGTCGATTGACCGACCCACTGCCCTAAACTTGCAGGAAACAATAACAAAGAACTTGCAAAAATAGCTGGGATAACCCCTGCCATATTTAGCTTCAACGGCAAATGTGATTGCTGCTGAGCGTAAATTTTGCGGCCTTGTTGCTGCTTTTGAGCATAGTTCACAGGAACACGGCGTTGAGCACGTTCAATATAAACGATACCCGCAGTAACCGCGATACCTAGCAGTACAAAAATAAATAGCACAATCAAGTTCATCTGCCCTTGATTGACCTGTTCAATAGACTGCGAAATCATACCTGGCGTACCAGCCACAATACTCGCGAAAATGAGCATTGAAATACCATTACCTACGCCACGTTCTGTAATCTGCTCACCAAGCCACATTAAGAACATTGCGCCTGCTACTAAAGAAGTAACAGCTGGAATATAAAAGGTAAGACCAGTAGATAAAGTAAGGTTTTGGCTGATTAAGCCGGCACACATTCCTAATGACTGTACTAGGGCTAAAGCAAGCGTTCCCTGACGGGTATACTTGTTTAGCTTGCGTCGTCCCGCTTCACCTTCTTTTTTGAGGGCTTCAAGCGATGGCAATACTGCAGACATCATCTGTACGATAATCGATGCTGAGATATATGGCATAATGCCAAGTGCCATGATAGACATACGCTCTAGCGCACCACCTGAGAACATATTAAACATACTCAGAATGGTGTTTTCGTTGCGCGAAAACAGATCAGCCAAGTTAACTGGGTTGATACCCGGAACTGGAATATGTGACCCTAAACGATAAACAATCAATGCGCCGATTAAAAATAATAAACGCGTCCATAGCTCATCATACTTACGTATAAATGCGAATGGATTAAGCGGTATACCAGCCGATGACATTGATTGTTTTGACACGTTACTACTCCTCGATGCTACCACCAGCAGCTTCGATAGCTTGCTTAGCACCTTTAGTCACTTTAATACCTTTGAAAGTATAAGCTTTAGTGACTTCGCCTGATAGCATTACACGAGCACGTTTCATATCGTGACGGATAAGGTTAGCAGCTTTAAGTGTTTCAAGGCTAACTACATCGCCTTCAATTTTATTCAGTTCAGAAAGACGTACTTCAGCAGTCTTCATAGCCAGTTTACTGGTAAAACCAAATTTTGGTAGACGACGATATAGAGGCATCTGACCACCTTCAAATCCTGAGCGAATGCTAGAACCTGAACGAGATTTCTGACCTTTTACACCACGACCACCAGTCTTACCAAGACCTGAACCGATACCACGACCACGACGTTGAGCAGTTTTCTTTGCGCCAACACCTGGTGATAATTCATTTAATCTAAGACCCATTACGCTTCCTCCACTTTTACCATGTAGTTAACGCGATTGACCATACCACGAGTCGAAGGAGTATCTTCTACTACTACAGTATGATTAATACGGCGTAAACCCAATCCTTTCAAGCTCGCTTTGTGGCTCTTTAGGCGATGGGCACCCGATTTAAATTGAGTGACTTTCATTTTTTTCATCGTAACTCACCTAGTCTAAGTTAACCCAAGATTTCGTCTACAGATTTACCACGTTTAGCTGCCATCTTCTCTGGAGTTGACATATCACGTAAACCGTTAAACGTTGCGCGAACAACGTTAGCAGTATTGGTAGAACCATAACATTTAGTCAAAACATCTTTGACACCAGCAACTTCTAATACAGCACGCATTGCGCCACCAGCGATTACGCCAGTACCTTCAGATGCAGGCTGCATGTAGACTTTACTAGCACCATGACGTGCTTTGATTGGATGATGCAAAGTTGCATCATTTAGCTCAACAGTAATCATATTACGTTTGGCAGCTTCTAGTGCTTTTTGGATAGCAGCTGGCACTTCACGTGCTTTACCGCGACCAAAACCTACACGACCATTGCCATCGCCCACTACAGTCAATGCAGTGAAAGAGAAAATACGACCACCTTTAACAACTTTCGCTACGCGATCAACGGTAACTAAGCGTTCTACTAGACCGTCAGTCTGTTCATTTTTATCATTTTTATCATTTCTAGCCATGATTAAAACTCCAATCCGTTTTCGCGAGCAGCTTCTGCTAAAGCTTTAACTCGACCATGATATTTGAAACCACTACGGTCAAAGGCAACTTTAGTAATGCCAGCTGCTTTTGCGCGTTCTGCGATCATTTGGCCTACAGACGTTGCTGAATCAGCATTACCAGTCGCGCCTGAACGCAAGCTGCTGTCTAAGGTAGATGCCTGAGCAATCACTTCACCACCATTTGGAGAGATAATCTGGGCATAAATATGTTTTGACGTGCGGTTAACCGTTAAGCGATGAACGCCTAAGAAACGGATATGCGCGCGTGTTTTCTTAGCTCGACGCAGACGAGCTGCTTTTTTATCAAACATTTCAACTCACCTTATTTTTTCTTAGCTTCTTTGCGAATCACATGCTCGTCACTATAACGAATACCTTTGCCTTTATAAGGCTCAGGTGGGCGGAAACCACGGATGTTGGCGGCTGCTTGACCAAGCTGCTGTTTATTGTTTGATTTCAAAACAATTTCAGTTTGCGTTGGCGTTTCAGCTGATACACCTTCAGGTAACGTATACTCTACTGGATGAGAATAACCAACGTTCAAGGTTACTTTGTTACCAGTAACTTGCGCGCGATAACCAACACCAATTAACTGAAGACGTCTTTCAAAGCCTTCGTTTACGCCAGTAACATAGTTGTTAACAAGAGCGCGCATGGTGCCAGTGTGCATCATAGCTTCTTTTGAATCGACTGTAGGTGAGAAAATGATAGCATCATCTTCCTGTTTCAGCTCGACCAATTCATGCAGGCGTAAAGACATAGAACCGTTCTTGCCTTTAACTTCGACCTGCCGATCGTTCAAAGTAACGCTTACACCGTTTGGCAGCGTCACTGGGGCTTTAGCCACACGAGACATAGGAATATTCCTTAAAAAATTTAACTTCTTTATATTAGCGAAAAAACTAACAGGCTAAAAAGCGTGTTAGTTTAGCATAGTTGACTGTGTTAGACATCTATCAATTCGAAATAATTTAATATTACTCAACCGATAGAAGCCTAACAACCATCAAATAGACTTCATCGTCGTATAGCTTACGCTACAAATGCGACGATTTCACCACCGATACCAGCAGCGCGTGCAGCACGATCGCTCATGATACCTTGGCTAGTAGATACGATAGCAACACCCATACCTTGCTTAACAGTAGGGATAGCGTCTTTACCGCGGAACTGGCGTAAACCAGGACGGCTATAACGTTGGATAGTTTCGATGACAGCACGGCCTTCGAAATATTTCAATTCAATAGTAAGGGTTGCTTTGTTGTTTTCTTCTTCAGCAACAACAGCGCTAGCCACATAACCTTCGCTAACTAGTAAATCAGCAATTGATTTACGTAATTTAGAGCTCGGCATTGCTACCGATACTTTGTTAGCCATTTGTGCGTTACGGATACGGGTTAGCATATCCCCAACGGTATCTTGCATACTCATATAGTTACTCCTTACCAGCTTGCTTTACGAACACCAGGCACATCGCCTTGCATGACACGCTCACGCAGCATATTGCGTGACAAGCCAAACTTGCGGAAGTAACCGTGAGGACGACCGGTGATAGCACAACGATTACGCAGACGTACTGGTGATGAGTTGCGTGGAAGAGCTTGTAGCTCTAACATCGCTTCCATACGAGTTTCGTCACTTGCAGTCATATCACTGATAGTTTCTTTTAGCTTGATACGCTTTTCAGCATATTTAGCAACCATTTTTTCGCGCTTTAATTCGCGGTTAATCATGCTCTTCTTTGCCATAACGTCTTTACCTTATTTAAATGGGAAGCCGAATGCTTTAAGCAACGCACGACCTTCTTCATCAGATTGAGCTGACGTGGTGATTGTCACATCCATACCACGGATACGATCAATCTTGTCAAAATCTACTTCTGGGAATACGATTTGTTCTTTGATACCCAATGAGTAGTTACCACGTCCGTCAAAGGCTTTAGGTGAAAAACCGCGGAAATCACGAATACGAGGAATTGCAATGGCAACGAGACGATCTAAAAATTCGTACATTTGCTCACCGCGTAGCGTTACTTTACAGCCAATTGGCCATTCTTCACGAATCTTAAAGCCAGCAACTGATTTACGCGCTTTGGTGACAACAGGTTTTTGACCAGCAATCGCGGTCATATCAGCTACAGCACCTTCCAACAATTTCTTGTCTTGAGACGCGCCGCCTACACCCATGTTAAGTGTGATTTTAGTGATTTTAGGCACTTGCATCACATTTGCCAAACCAAGCTCTTCTTTGATTTGCTGCTTTAGTTCATCGTTATATAAAGATTTTAATCTTGCCATTACCATTACACCCTTAGTGTCTTACGCAGTCGCCACTACTTCACCGCTTGAACGATAGACGCGTTGTTTCTTGCCGTCTTCGCCAAACTGATAAGTAATACGGTCTGCTTTTTGGGTTTGCGCATTTAAGATTGCGACATTTGAGATATGCAGAAAAGCTTCTTGCTTAAGAATGCCACCTTCAACGCCAGTTGCCTGATTTGGCTTCTGATGTTTGGTAACAATGTTAATGCCTTCAACTTTAATACGATCGTTTTTTACAGCTTGTACAGTACCTTGCTTGCCTTTGTCTTTCCCAGCAATCACGATAACTGTATCGCCTTTACGTAATTTTGACATGGATTACCTCACAATACTTCTGGTGCTAGTGATACAATTTTCATAAACTGATCACCACGTAGTTCACGAGTTACCGGTCCAAAAATACGAGTTGCAATCGGCGCTTTGTTTTGGTTCAACAATACCGCAGCATTGTCATCAAAACGTAACACAGAACCATCAGGGCGACGAACGCCTTTTTTGGTACGTACAACTACTGCATTCATCACGTCGCCTTTTTTAACACGACCACGCGGAATGGCTTCTTTAACCGTTACTTTAATAATGTCGCCAACTGATGCATAACGACGATGAGAACCACCCAGTACTTTAATGCACTGAACTCTTCTTGCACCGCTATTGTCTGCAACTTCCAGCATTGACTCAACCTGAATCATAGCGTTACTCCACACGTATGAGCAATAAAAACCAGTTGCTGCCGCTAGCACAGTATGAGTAGACGGCATTTTAATATAAATAACCGCGACTTACTCTTAATGTGAGTGATATACGCTCGGCGCAATCAGCATCCTTAAAAAGGCGGCTATTTTAACAGCTTCTGGCTTTTAATGCAATTTACTTAGATTTTTTCTACTTTTTCAACCACATCAACCAAAGTCCAAGACTTGGTTTTTGAGATTGGACGCGTTTCTTTGATACGGACAAGATCGCCTTGTTGGCAAACATTATTCTCATCATGTGCTTTGATTTTTGTAGAACGACGAAGCTGCTTGCCATACAAAGGATGACGAACCAGACGCT
The DNA here is from genome assembly GCF_002863645.1 of Psychrobacter sp. MES7-P7E. NCBI lineage: Bacteria > Pseudomonadati > Pseudomonadota > Gammaproteobacteria > Moraxellales > Moraxellaceae > Psychrobacter > Psychrobacter sp. MES7-P7E. The sequence continues at coordinate 11,573 of NZ_PJBU01000106.1, forward strand.
CAATCAAAACTGTGATGGACTTATCCATCTTGTCGCTAACAACTCGACCTGTCAATACGCTAGCATTGGTAGTTGTTTGATTGTTATCGCTCATGAGTCGCCTCGTTGTTTCTCGTTAATCAAAGTCTGAAGCTGAGCAATCGTGCGACGATTGTCACGTACTTCATGGGTATTACCCAACTGACCAGTTGCTTTAGCCATACGAATACGGAAAGCATCAAGTTGCTTTTCATCAAGTAACTGGGTCAGTTCTTCTAATGATTTATCACGTAATTCACTGATCTTCATTACATTATCGTCCGCTTAACAATGGTAGTTTTAAAGGGCAGTTTTGCTGCAGCAAGCGTGAAAGCTTCACGTGCAAGCTCTTCTGGTACCCCTTCAATTTCATATAGCACTTTACCAGGTTTGATTTCGCATACCCAATATTCTACTGGACCTTTACCTTTACCCATACGTACTTCTAATGGTTTATTAGTAATCGGTTTGTCAGGGAATACACGAATCCAAATCTTACCGCCACGCTTAATTTTACGAGTGATGGTACGACGTGCTGCTTCGATTTGACGAGCTGTCATACGACCACGCGTCAATGATTTTAGACCAATTTGTCCGAATGCAACGGTGCTTCCACGATGAGCTAGCCCAGTGTTACGACCTTTGTGCATTTTACGAAACTTGGTACGTTTTGGCTGTAACATAGTTTAACCTCTGTCTGAGTTTCGACGGTTTCCACGACCACGGCGTTTTGGCGCACGAGTCTGCTCTTCTTTGACGGGATTATATACACTGTTCATACCGTCAAGGATTTCGCCACGGAAAATCCAAACTTTAACACCGATGGTGCCGTAAGTTGTCTCTGCACGAATTGACGAGTAGTCAATATCAGCACGGAGTGTATGCAATGGCACACGACCTTCACGGTACCATTCACTACGAGCAATCTCAGCACCGCCTAGACGGCCAGACAGCTCAACCTTGATACCTTTAGCACCAGAACGCATGCTGTTCTGTACCGCGCGTTTCATCGCACGACGGAACATAACACGACGCTCAAGCTGGCTACCGATGCCGTCTGCTACCAAACGTGCATCAAGGTCAGGTGACGTGATTTCTTCAATGTTGACCTGAGCAGGTACGCCCATAATTTTGGTCAATTCTTTTTGAAGTCTTTCGATATCTTCGCCTTTCTTACCGATAACAATACCAGGACGCGCAGTGGCGATGGTAATCTTAGCAGCGCCAGTAGGACGCTCGATCATGATGTTGCTGATCATAGCGTTATCTAGCTTTTTGCGTAGATATTCACGAACTTGAATGTCGTTGATTAGGTATTCTGAGTATTGTTTAGGGTTAGCATACCAGTTTGCGTTATGCTTTTTTACAACACCAAGACGAATTCCGATTGGATGTACTTTTTGACCCATAACTTATTCTCCTACCTTTATAGTGATGTGACAAGTACGCTTGCTGATACGATCAGCACGGCCTTTGGCACGTGGTAGGATACGTTTTAGCGTAATGCCTTCATCAACATAGATAGTAGCGACTTTTAGGTCGTCAATATCTAAGCCGTGATTATGTTCGGCATTGGCGATGGCTGAGTTAAGGCATTTCTTAACAAACACAGCGCCTTTTTTATTGCTATACGTTAGGATATCCAAAGCACGCTCAATAGATTTGCCACGAACTTCATCAGCAACGAGTCTAACTTTTTGTGCCGATATGGCGGCACCGCGTAATTTTGCAGTTACTTCCATGGTAAGCACCTTATCTCTTAGCTTTTTTGTCAATGCCGTGACCACGATACGTACGAGTCGGGGCAAATTCACCTAGTTTATGACCAACCATCTGCTCGCTCACGATAACCGGTACATGAGTACGGCCGTTGTGAACAGATAAAGTTAGGCCAACCATTTGTGGCAGAATCATCGAGCGGCGCGACCAAGTCTTAATTGGCTTGCGTGAGTTGGTGTCTAATGCATTCTCAACTTTAGCAAACAAGTGCGCGTCTATGAATGGACCTTTTTTCAATGAACGAGGCATGAAATTCTTCCTTTATTTCTTCTTGGCGCGACGGCGGATGATCATGTTGTCAGTACGCTTATTGTGACGCGTTTTAAGTCCTTTAGACTTCTGACCCCAAGGGCTGGTTGGATGGCGACCTTTGTTACGACCTTCACCACCACCGTGTGGGTGATCAACCGGGTTCATAGCGACACCACGAACAGAAGGACGAACACCACGCCAACGTGAAGCACCGGCTTTACCAAGTGATTTCAAGTTGTTTTCAGTGTTAGAAACTTCACCAATAACAGCGCGGCAATTTACGTGTACACGGCGAGTTTCGCCAGAACGCATACGTAGAATAGCATAAACACCGTCACGACCTAGTAACTGAACGCTAGCACCCGCAGAACGAGCCATCTGTGCACCTTTACCGATTTTAAGCTCGATATTGTGAATCACAGTACCCAATGGGATGTTTTTTAGCGGTAAGCAGTTACCTGGACGAATTGGAGAAGTCTCGCCTGACATTACTGTATCACCAACTACTTGTTTCTTAGCAGCGATAATGTAACGACGTTCGCCATCAGCATACTTAAGTAGAGCAATATGAGCAGTACGGTTAGGATCGTATTCAATACGCTCTACCGTTGCTGGGATATTGTCTTTAGTACGTTTGAAATCGATAATGCGATAATGTTGCTTATGACCACCGCCAATGTGACGAGTAGTAATGCGGCCATTATTGTTACGACCACCTGACTTGCTTTTTGATTCTAGAAGTGCTGCAAACGGACGACCTTTGTACAGGTGTGGATGCACTACTTTTTCAACAAAACGACGGCCTGGTGATGTTGGCTTTGCTCTTACGATAGGCATGAGTGTAATCCTTATTCGTTATTCGCTGTTTCACTAGTAGAATCAGTAGTATTCGCTACTTCTTCACCAGCATCAGCCATTTGTACATCTTGACCAGCTTTTAAGGTAACATAGGCTTTTTTGTAGTCGTTACGACGGCCGATGCTTTTACCAAAACGCTTTGTCTTACCTTTAACATTCAAAGTGTTTACTTTAGTAACTTCAACACCTTCAAACATCAACTCAACTGCTTTCTTGACTTCAAGCTTAGTAGCATTAGAATCAATTTTAAATACCTGCACACCAAGTGAGTCGCCAAGCATTTGAGATTTTTCTGAGAATACAGGCCCTCTTAAGACCTGATAAAGTCTTGCGTTATTCATGCTAGTGCTTCCTCAAATTGTTTCGCAGCTTCAACTGACATGATCACTTTATCAAATGCGATCAAGCTCACTGGGTCCACTTCATTTGTACCAAGTACATTGACGTGTGGAATGTTGCGAGCAGCTAAGTATAAGTTTTCATCAACTTCTTTAGTAACGATTAGTGCACGAGGTGCATTCAAATCGTTTAACTTAGCAATCAGTTCTTTGGTTTTCGGCCCAGAAACGCTCAACTCTTCTACCAAAATCAGACGCTCTTGACGAATCAATTCTGCTAGGATGCACTGCATCGCACCGCGATACATTTTACGGTTTACTTTCTGTGACCAATCTTGTGGTTTTGCAGCGAATGCACGACCACCTGAACGCCAGATTGGGCTACGAATAGAACCCGCACGAGCGCGACCAGTACCTTTTTGGCGCCATGGCTTAATACCACCGCCAGAAACTTCGGCACGTGTTTTTTGTGCGCGTGTACCTTGGCGAGCACCAGCTAAATAAGCGGTGACGACTTGATGCACTAGTGCTTCGTTGAATTCACGACCAAATGCCGTATCAGAAAGCTCAACCGCCGCACCTGTAACTGTTTTTAAATCCACGTTAATCCCCTTGCTTAGGCTTTGACTGACGGACGTACGATAACATCGCCACCGGTGGCACCTGGGATAGCACCCTTGATGACAAGTAACCCTTTTTCGGCATCAACCGAAATCACTTCTAGGCCCTGAACGGTAACACGTTTGTTACCCATCTGACCCGCCATCTTCTTGCCTTTGAATACTTTACCTGGTGACTGGTTTTGACCAGTTGAACCATGCGCACGATGAGACACTGAGTTACCATGAGTAGCATCTTGCATACTAAAGTTGTGACGCTTAACAGGGCCTTGGAAACCTTTACCTTTGCTCTGTCCTGTCACATCAACCATCTGACCTTGTTCGAACAAGTCAGCTAGAATCTCGCCACCAATCTCACGACCTTCAAGATCGCTTTCGTTGGCACGGAATTCCCAAACACCACGGCCAGCTTTAACACCAGCTTTAGCGAAGTGACCCTTTTGTGCAGCTGTTACGCGGCTGTCACGACGAGTACCTGTGGTAATTTGGATGGCTTGATAACCATCTACATCAGTATTTTTTACTTGAGTAATGCGGTTTGCATCGACCTCAACAACTGTTACAGGGATAGATGCGCCTGTTTCAGTGAAGACACGGGTCATGCCGCACTTTTTACCGACTAAACCGATCGCCATTTTAGACCTCTTTATATCTTATATTAATGGGTTGGGTGTTTAATGTGCATTAACCCAAAGCAATTTGAACGTCAACACCCGCCGCTAAATCTAATTTCATTAGCGCATCCACAGTTTTGTCAGTTGGCTGAACGATATCAACCATACGCTTATGAGTACGGATTTCGTACTGGTCACGAGCATCTTTGTTAACGTGTGGTGAGGTTAGAACGTTGAAGCGCTCAATGCGAGTCGGCAACGGTACAGGACCACAAACTTGCGCACCGGTGCGCTTTGCAGTATCAACAATCTCTTGTGCAGATTGATCAATCAGACGATGATCAAAAGACTTAAGACGGATACGGATTCTCTGGTTAGCCATGCCAGCAAGCTCCTAATATGTGCCTTTGTCATTCTTGCGTCGCAAGACCATGATCAAAAGCAGTTTGGTTAAATATTCACTTAAAGCGGCCTTCTGTTCTTAACCAGAATGAGTTCTTTATCCGAACTTATAGCGTGCCAAAAGTAAAATAGTTTAAAGCCCCGCCAACCCTCCTATTAATTGGAAAGTAGCAAAGGCATAATGAAATAGTGCTAGAAACGATGCTCTAGCTGTCATAGCGCCAGCTTTTTTTATTCAGCTGCGCATATATAATTCAGTGGTGTATATTATACATAGTATTTTAGGTATTGCAAGAGCAATCTCTAGTATCATTAGAGATGCTCCTTTTTATACTGGCTACTAATCACACAAATATTTTCATCTAAAATTATTATTTGTTTTAAATAATATTAATCTAAAACAATATCATACTGCTCTTGGGTATATAAATTCTCTACATCAAAAGTAATGACCCTACCCAGTAGATACTCTAAATCAGCCACTGTGTCTGACTCTGTCGTAAGCAGTAAGTCAATGACTGCCGCATGAGCCACCACTGTGAACTTTTTGGGAGAATTATAAGTGCGGGCGCAGCGCATAATCTCGCGGAAAATCTCAAAGCAAACCGTCTCTGCGGTTTTGACGAACCCACGACCTTGACAAGTCGAGCACGGCTCACAAAGTTGTTGACCCAATGACTCACGCGTGCGCTTGCGTGTCATCTCTACTAAGCCAAGCTCACTAACCTGCGTAATCTTGGTTTTTGCATAATCTTGAGTAAGCTGCGCCTGCAAGCTCTCTAGCACGTCATCTTTATGCTGTTGCTCAAGCATATCAATAAAATCTAGAATAATAATGCCGCCTAGATTACGTAGTCGTAGCTGACGGGCGATAGCATGTGTGGCTTCTAGATTGGTTTTATAAACCGTATCCTCTAATGAGCGACCGCCTACAAAAGAGCCTGTATTGACATCAATCGTGGTCATAGCTTCGGTTTGATCAATAATCAGATAACCGCCAGACTTGAGATCGACACGGCGCTTTAGCGCATCACGTAAGTCGTCTTCGACACGGTGTACATCAAACAATGACTGCTCAGCGGTGTAATGCACGATACGATCATAGACAAATGGAACAAACTCTTTGGCGAAATATCTGACTTGCTCATAAATCTGCGTATTATCAATAATAACTTTTTCGGTATCAGCGTGAACCAAGTCACGGATAGAACGTAATGGTAATGACAGTTCTTGATAGATCAGCTCTGAGCTCTGATGATGATTAATCTCTTGGCGACGAGCACAGATAGTACGCCATAGCTGCAATAGATAATAGATGTCCTCTTCTAGCTTATCGACAGGCACACGCTCAGCAGCGGTGCGGGCAATCAGTCCACCCTTTAGATTGACCGTTTGCATTAGGCTACTAAGCTCAGTCTTTAATCGGCTACGCTCTTCTTCGCCATCAATACGCTGCGATATGCCAATATGATCACTCGATGGTAAATATACTAAATAACGTGATGGTAGTGAGATGTTGGTCGTTAGACGAGCACCTTTGCTCCCCAACTGGTCTTTGGTTACCTGTACCAAAATACGCTGACTTTCATGCAGACGATGCTGAATCAATGTTTTAGACGCTGGTACGATCTCTGTACTTTGTGCACTGACAATAGGCGGTGTCACAGCCAAGCTATCAGCAGAAGCGTTGGCAGTGGCATCGTCCTCATTTATCTCGTGCTTAGTGGCCTTAGCCGCTTTGTTTTTTTCTGCAACGGGGCGTGGTTCACGCTGCATATCATTAACATGTAGAAATGCGGTCCGTGACTGACCAATATCTACGAAGGCTGCCTGCATACCAGGAAGGACACGTACGACCGTCCCTAGATAGATATTGCCGACCAACCCCAGTTTGTGATGTCGTTCAATATAAATCTCGCCCAAAATACCATTGTCTAAAACCGCAACACGGGATTCCATTGGACTAATATTAATCAGCAGCTCTTCGGACATAGTTTTTTCTCTTATCTCTCAGCTTTCTTATTAGACGGTCATCGCCTATTAGATTGACAGTGTAACAAATGCGACTTGCTCTTGCCCATTACCCTACCGTGTCATTATGTGCATATCCCATTATAACGGGTTGACTGTGTCCATACTGCCTTCTGTCATTTCTTTGATTAGTGCCAGTGTTTGTGCCAGTGGCAGACCAACGACATTGGTATAGCTGCCGTTGATACGACTGACCCACGCAGCTCCCAGTCCTTGAATGCCATATCCACCAGCTTTATCAGCGGGTTCGCCACTATCCCAGTAGTCGCTCATCATTTGTGTCGTCATTGGTATAAAGGTCACTTCCGTACGCTCAGTGATTCGCTTCTGGTTAATAATTTGCAAGGAATGTATAGGTTCTGATGGGCTTGGTTTTGCTTTAGGCAATAGCTGTACTTGAGTCGCTTGAACGGCAGTCCATACTTCGTGAACGTTATCAGACATACGCTGCCACATACTATATGCGTGCTCGCGATCGATAGGTTTGACCAATACTGTCTTACCATCTGACAGCACGCCAATAGTATCAGAGGTCAGAATAATAAACGGTGAGGTAAGGCTATCGTGATCCGCTTGAGAGGTATCGCTTAATTGTTGTATCGCAGCATCGGCTTTGGTTTCGACCATGCGTTCGATATAGTCTGTCGGCGACTCATTATCTAACGGCGTCTCATCAATATCCACTCTCAAGATAGTAAAGTTTAGTTGCGCTCTTTCTAGTAGCTCACGACGACGCGGAGAGCCAGATGCCAAAACGATATCCATCGATATTCTCTTCATTTATAAATTTATGATGTGTGTGGTCATACAGTATTGTGGGCCGAGCAAGCTAAGCTATTAATCAGAATAACAGCTATAACTAGCGATTCATTAACGCGAAAACTTGCGTAAAGCAAACAGCACGAGTGGCCAGCTGAGGATACTCATAAACAGTGATAAAGCAGACTGAGCGACAAAGACGTTTTGAATAAACATCTGTAGTATCCATAGATTTAACTGAAAGACAATCAGCCCTAGACTAGCAATTAACCACGCGCTAACGGTATTCAACTGTCTGACGTAGATACTGGTAATTTTGATAACCAGTGCAACCACAACGGCGGCGAACGCTTGCTGACCTAAATGCGTATCCATCAATAAATCAGCAATCAGTCCAACCGTAAATGCGGTAAAAATGCCGACATAGCGCGGCTGAAACAGCAACCAATAAATCAGCACCATGATCATGACCATGGGACGCAGTGTGGCCATGCTTGGGCTTAATGGATAGACATTGAGTGATGATGCAGCGATGAAACTCAGAACAATCACAACTATCAATAGTACCGTGGCATTCTCAGAATCAGGATACGACATGGGTACTTACCTTAGCGAGTGTTTGGTGGTTGCTGTGATATTGTTGATTGGATATTGGCAAGGTGAATACCATAAATGGAAAGCTTTAAAACGTTAATACTGTGGCTTACGTCGTTATCTATGGAGCAATAGCAGTAGCATTGTTCTCATTTAACAGCTTGTCTTGAAGTATTAAAACATAGGCATTGTCAATAAAGTTAGCTGCTGGAGTAACTTCGATCGTTCTAAAGTTGTCGGTTTGCTCATCTTTGACATGCGCGATACGCCCTACTCGATAGCCTGCCGGAATACGACCGCCGAGTCCTGACGACACTAGCTCATCACCTACTCGCACATCCGATGTTTTGAAGACGTAATTGAGACTCAATGAAGATGGGATACCTTGGCCTGTGACGATAGCACGCTGACCAGTACGCTTAACAGTAACCGCAACTGACTGCTGCTCATCTGTAATCAACAACAAACGGCTAGTATTGGGATAGACGTTAATGATCTGTCCTAACACACCGTCTTCATCGATGACCGTTTGCCCAACTTGTACGCCATCTTGCTCACCTTTATTAAGCACGACAATCTGTCTGAGCAAATTGGTATCTGTACCGATGACTTGCGCCAAATTAAGATCGAACTGCTCAGGCTTGGTGGTAGATAAGATACCTTGCAGGCGTGCGTTCTGCGCCAAAATATAATCTTGCTGTTGTAGCTTGGCATGCGCGTGTATCAATTGCGACTTTAGCTGCATATTTTCGCGACGCAGTGCTTCTTTTGATTGCAGACTACCACTAGCCCAATGCTTAGCATAGCTTGGTAATAAAGACAGCTCATAGATTGGCTGCATGGCGGCATGACTGGTGCTACGTACAGGCTTAAACCAATCAGAGTTTTTGCTATCAAACCACATCAAGATTAAGGCTGCTATCAATACGATAACAGTCTTACGAAGTGATAACGGCTGGCGCGCAAAAATACTTGGAGTCATAAGTCGTCTGATTTAAGGATTCTAAAATGAACAATAGCACTTATTTACAGCATGAGTGTTTATCGAGGATATTGGGTTCTAGCACAAATGAATGCAATTAAAGGTAGCACAATCGGCTACCTTTAATTTTATATATAGTCAATCTTCTATAGATTGGATACGGTGTCAGTCTCGCTCAGCCTACTACTTGTAGTACTTTCGCTTGCCTTCCTTGTATCCAAATTATATTAAACCGACTATATTCATAGTTTCATCATTCACATAAATCATCATATATTACCAAGACTATAGGGCAATTAAAGATAAAGATGACTTAAACAAAAATCATGTTTAAACTTTTGTTATTGATGAAATCAAGTGCGATACCACCACCGCGACTAACGCAGGTTAGTGGGTCTTCTGCTACCGTCACTGGCAAACCAGTCTCTTGTGAGATAAGTTTGTCTAAGTCACGTAATAGTGCGCCGCCACCTGTCAATACAATGCCACGCTCAGCGATATCAGATGACAACTCTGGCGGAGTCTGCTCAAGTGCTACTTTTACAGCGCTAACAATACCGCTCAATGGATCAGTCAATGCTTTTTGCACTTCTTCTGAGTTGACAGTAAAGGTCTTTGGCACACCTTCTGCCATGCTACGACCGCGAACTTCTACTTCTAGTTGGCTGTCTTCATTCAATGCAGAGCCGACTTCTTTTTTGATGCGCTCAGCGGTTGTCTCACCGATGACACAACCATGCGTACGGCGTACATGAGTGATGATCGCTTCATCAAACATATCACCACCGATACGAATCGACTCAGCATATACGCAACCAGACAGGGCGATAACAGCAATCTCAGTTGTACCACCACCAATATCCACAACCATAGAACCACTGGCTTCATGAACTGGCATACCAGCACCGATAGCCGCAGCCATCGGCTCTTCTAGTAATAGTACTTTGCTCGCACCTGCTGATGATACTGCCTCACGAATCGCCTTGCGCTCAACTAGAGTAGACTTGCATGGCACACAAACCACGACGTTAGGCTGTGCCATAAAACGCTTGGCTTTTACTTTAGCGATAAAGTGCTTAAGCATTTTTTGCGTCACTTCAAAATCAGCAATCACACCGTCTTTTAACGGGCGAATCGCTGTGATGTTCGCAGGCGTACGACCTAGCATCTGCTTGGCATCGATACCAACAGCGGCGACGGTCGGGTTTTGAGTACGATTGCTTCGTAACGCGACCACCGTAGGCTCGTCAAGCACGACGCCTTTATTAGGAATAAAAATTAGGGTGTTCGCAGTACCGAGGTCGATAGCGATATTATTTGATAAAAATCCAAACAGGTTCATGACTAATATATCCAGCGTCTTACGAATGAGGCGAATGAGATTGACTGAGGTGTTACTCGTCAGTGTTGAGCAGGTCGTCGTTAAACATTACTTATGGCAACAGTTAATCATCCCAACAAGTCAAAATCCAAACAATAATGATGAAATGAAAAAACTGAGCTAAATTATACCGATTTAGCTCAAAAAAAACATAGATATTTGCATCAGTAAGTAAGGATTTTTGTCTTAGACGCCAAAAGTTGTTACAAAGTTTGAAATAGTAGTAAATATCATTCAACTCAATGAAACATCATTTAATCTGATAACTAACAAGGCTCTACAGGCAGATGAATGTTTTGCTTAATAGCAGATGCATACTGTAACGTATTTTAGAAGCTAATTGGAGAGCAATTGAGGAACAATGATGAATTAGGGGGTCAGTTTTGCAATTCTCTGTAAATCATTGTGTCTTAATTGGCATTATGGCTCGGCTAGCACCATATCTTATTTAATATTACGTCTTTATCAATTCAGCCTCTTGGTTGAGATTGTGCATCAATCAAGCGTCATACTCTGTAAACTTGAGTCAGATGCTTTATAATAAGCCCACTTACTATTTGTTTCTATTTTAATTGTTTCTATTTTAACGCTTACGTATTTTCCTTTTCGTAATCAATTACTCTAACAAAAACTGTCCTTAACTGGAGAAACTATGTCTCAGCAGCCAGCAACGTCTGACAGCAACGTCAGCCGTGAAGAAATCCTAGAAGTTGCCAACCTTGCCCGCTTAGGTGTCGATGAAAGTACAGCCGATAGCTATGCTGATGATATCAGTAAAGTATTAAAACTGATGAATACGCTATCTAACGTTGATACCACAGACATCAAGCCACTAGCCAATATCCATGAAGCTTGCCAAGAGTTGCGTGCTGATGTGGCAAAACACGACATCAATCGTGAGCGTAATCAGTCAGTCGCACCTGCCGTAGAAGAAGGCTTATATCTAGTGCCTCAGGTGATTGAATAATAGTGGCTGAATAATATAATCACGCATTTGCCATTATCTCATTTTATTTTATGCTATTAACATTTTGACGGACGACACCTTATGTCTGAACTTCATTTATTAAGTACCGAGCAGCTCATTACTGGCTTGCAAAACAAACAATTTAGCAGCGCAGAATTAACTGAACACTACATCAAGCGTATAGACGCGCTAGACGGCAAAATTAACAGCTTTATCACTCATACTTCTGAGACAGCACGCGCACAAGCAAAAGCGGCAGACGAGATGCGTGCTCAGGGCGATCAGCGTCCGCTACTTGGTGTACCAATGGCGCACAAAGATATCTTTTGTACCCAAGGCGTACTGACCACTTGTGGCTCAAAGATGCTACATAACTTTGTCTCACCATATGACGCGACTATCGTTTCTAACATCGATAAAGCTGGCATGATCAGCTTAGGTAAGCTCAATATGGACGAGTTTGCGATGGGCTCAGACAACAGTAGCTCTTACTACGGCACCGTACAGAACCCTTGGAACCTAGAGCGCGTCCCTGGTGGCTCGTCAGGTGGTAGTGCTGCCGCCGTTGCCGCAGGTTTTGTCCCTGTTGCGACTGGTAGTGATACGGGTGGCTCTATTCGTCAGCCCGCCTCATTCTGTGGCCTAACAGGTATCAAGCCGACTTATGGACGTGTATCACGCTTTGGTATGATTGCCTATGCCTCAAGTTTGGATCAAGCTGGTAGCATGGGACGCAGCGCGAAAGATTGCGCTTATCTACTCCAGCCAATGATTGGTCACGATCCACGCGATGCCACTTCGATCAAATATGACATGCCTAACTACGTACAAGACATCAATGATGCAGAGGCCGCTGCTGGTGATAAGCCATTTGACGGTCTTCGTATTGGTGTGGCTAAAGAATACTTCAGTACAGGGCTTGATAGCGAAGTCGAGCAAGCAGCACGTGCTGCGCTCAAGAAATACGAAGAATTAGGCGCAACGATTGTAGAAGTAAACATCACTGATCCTGAGATCACACTTGCCACTTACTACATGCTAGCACCTGCTGAAGCATCATCGAACCTATCACGCTTCGATGGCGTACGCTTTGGCTATCGCTGTGAAAACCCAACGGATCTGATCGATCTATACACGCGCTCACGCTCTGAAGGCTTTGGCCCTGAAGTACAGCGCCGTATCTTGACAGGGACTTATGCGCTATCGGCTGGTTATTTCGATGCTTACTATACCAAAGCACAGAAAATTCGCCGCTTAATCGTTAAAGACTTCGATGAAGCCTTTGCTAGCTGCGATGTGATTGCTAGCCCAACCGCACCGACGGCAGCTTACAAGCTTACTGACAACCTTGATCCTGCAACGATGTATTTAGGTGACGTTTATACCATCGCGGTCAACCTAGCAGGTCTACCTGCCCTCAGTCAGCCAGTTGGTTTGACGACTGAAGGCCTACCTATTGGCTTGCAATTAATCGGTAAGCACTGGCAAGAGAGTCAACTGCTCACGACTGCGCATCTGTTCCAGCAGCATACTGATCATCACCTACAACACTCTACCATCGCAAAGGAGACGGTATAATGAGTACAGTTACTACTGATAACAATGCCGTCCGTGAACACGCCGTGCGTAAAGAGCTATTTGTCGATGGCTATGAAGTGGTCATCGGTATCGAGATTCACTGCCAGCTAAATACGGAAAGTAAGATCTTCTCAAGTGCGCCGACTGATTTTGGTCATGAGCCAAACAGCCAAGCTAGCATCGTCGATTTGGGTTTGCCTGGCGTATTACCAGTGCTAAATGCTGGTGTGGTCGATCGCGCGCTAAAATTCGGCATCGGCGTCAATGCTGAGTTAGGTCTATTTAATACGTTTGACCGCAAAAACTACTTCTACCCTGATTTGCCTAAGGGCTATCAAATCACCCAGATGGCCAATCCTATCGTAGGCGTTGGCTACATCGATGTCGTGGTAAATGAGGGCGAAAAGAACGAATACCCTAAACGTATGGGTATCACCCGCGCGCATCTAGAAGAAGATGCTGGTAAATCTGTACATGACGCTGTCGATGGTATGACGGGTGTGGATTTGAACCGTGCTGGTACGCCACTGATCGAAATCGTCTCTGAGCCAGACATGCGCTCAGCCCACGAAGCACTTGCCTATATTAAAGCCATTCATCAGCTAGTTACTTGGCTAGGTATCTCAGACGCAGTAATGGCTGAAGGCTCATTCCGCTGTGACTGTAACGTCTCTGTGCGCAAGCCAGGTGCTGATCTCGGTACGCGTACTGAGCTAAAGAACCTAAACTCGTTCCGCTTTATCGAACGTGCTATCAATCGTGAAATCGAACGTCAAATCGATATCTTGGAAGACGGTGGCAAAGTCGTTCAAGCGACGATGCTATATGATCCAGAGCGTGACGAAACGCGTACCATGCGTACCAAAGAAGACGCCAACGACTATCGCTACTTCCCTGATCCTGACCTGCTACCTGTCCGTATCGAGCAGCATACGGTTGATGCGATCAAAGCAGCGATGCCAGAGCTACCAGTTGCTCGTCGCGCACGCTTTGAAGAAGCGCTTGGTCTGTCAGAATATGACGCTCGTATCTTGACTGGCAGTCGTCAAATTGCTGACTATTTCGAAGATGTGGTGGCTGAAATCGGTCAACAAGATGCTAAAATGGCTGGCAACTGGGTCATGGGCGATTTGCTTGGCGCCCTTAACAAAGATGACACCGATATCATCGACTCTCCTATCAGTGCCAAACAATTGGCTGGCATGCTCAAGCGTATCAAAGATGACACGCTATCTGGCAAACTGGCTAAGAAAGTCTTTAGTGCTCTATACGAGCGCGAAGGCGGCGATGGCGATGATGCAGCAGATAAAATCATCAAAGACAAAGGCCTCAAGCAAGAGACCGATACTGGTGCTATCAAAGCGATGGTCGAAGAAGTCATCGCAAAAAATGAAGCGATGGTCGAAGAATATCGCGGCGGTAAAGAAAAAGCCTTTAACGGTCTGGTCGGTCAGGTCATGAAAGCCAGTCGCGGCAGTGCTAACCCACAGCAAGTGAACCAAATTCTAAAAGAGCTTTTGGGTTAATTTTGTAATAAGAGCCCGTTGCTTGTACTTTTATATGAAAAGTTACTATTCATTAATAAAAGTACAAGTAACTCATAAGAGGAACTCTCTTACTATGCTTGCGATGAATTTATATTAGCATTTTGATTTATACATTCTAGATACTTCATAAGCTTTTCAAATATTTCCACTTTATACATAGCTTTAGGAAAATTTTAAATGATCAATAAGTATAGCCTGAGCAAGAATGTCACGTCTATACAGTGTTTGGATTCCTTGAATTTGCAAGAAAATATGATCATTCGATATTTTAATTCTGCTTTGTTTGATAAAGGTGCGGCAGAATTAAATATTATTATTGCAAATGAATTCGATGTGCGTTTGACTTTAAATGAGGGAGAACATACCTCTGATTTGTTACAGCGTGCTAGAGAAGTTATGTCTCAAATAGTAGAGATGGATTTAGAGGCACACGAAAATCAGCAAAATACGATTGAAAAGTATCAGCCGTACATATATGAAGTCGAAATTAATTTGCAAGACGATGAAGTTAATCTAGAGTATGTTTCAAGCATTGTTAATGCAGCTTGGGGCATGTTTTTTAGACGTACAAAAGAAGGCAAGTGGTTTTTTGACAATATAGGTTAATGGGTTATTTGTACAATAATTAATCCTTGCAATATGCATAATTTTGCGTAAAATAGTCAGTCATTCGGGGCGTAGCGCAGTCTGGTAGCGCACTACACTGGGGGTGTAGTGGTCGCAGGTTCAAATCCTGCCGTTCCGACCAAGAAATACCATATAACTCAACGGCTTAGGTCGTTGAGTTATTTTTTTTGGCACAAATTTGGCACAAATCAACAGCTCATACCCCAATTTATAGCAATCTGCTGTATGAGACTGCTTTTACATGCTGTTCCTAAGAAGTTGATCACAAGAACCCCTATTAAAGCTATAAACCCAAACCAAATTGTTAGAGTTAGCGGCCAATTTGTTAAGCTTTGACTCTCGCAATCCCTGCACCGCCAATCATTCTTTCTGAGCCTAGCTCCACATTCTGGGCACCGCTTATGATTAATGAACATCTCACCTACTCCCCGTATCTAATTTAGCAATCTCACTACGTGCTTTCGACACGTCGATCCAGCGCGCATATCTAGTCTCAAGCGTTCTCACGCTATGGCCAGTTTGTTTGGCCACAAAGTAAATATTCAATCCATCCGTTAAACAGTTTGTTATAAAAGTATGACGCGTTGTGTAAGTGGCTCGATGTCGTATGCCGGTCGCTTTCATCGCTGCTGTAAGTGCTCGTCTTGGCGTCTTATCTGTTTGCCACGCACTATTAATGAAGCGCGGGGACATAAACAGCCGATCACTGACTGGTGATTTGATACGTTTTAATCGCTTCAGCGCATATTCACTGCGCGCATTAAAGAAGACATCACGATATTCAGCCGTCTTGGTGCGATTAACTAGCTCCCCATCACTCATGACTTTGCTTACTTTAATCAGTCCCGCATCCCAATCGATATCATCCCAAGTCAGCGCGAGCAGCTCACCCGTACGCATACCTGTCCAAAACGCCAATTCAAAATATAACCAATATACAGCTTCATCTTTACCATGTTTGTCATGCAACCATGTAAGCAGGCGCTCCATTTCATCGCGGCTAAATGGGTCCGGCGGT
Source organism: Psychrobacter sp. MES7-P7E (assembly GCF_002863645.1). Classification (NCBI taxonomy): domain Bacteria; kingdom Pseudomonadati; phylum Pseudomonadota; class Gammaproteobacteria; order Moraxellales; family Moraxellaceae; genus Psychrobacter; species Psychrobacter sp. MES7-P7E. The sequence goes on from NZ_PJBU01000106.1 coordinate 27,938, forward strand.
GGGGCTTGATGCTTGGTATTCTTTATTTTATCGACTGGGTTGGCATGGATGACGCTATCATCCAATGCAATCGCAAAAACCCCGCGCAAGGGAATTAGGTTGTTATTACGTGTCTTTTCACTAGACCAAATAATGTCCGCTATCAATGTGCGGACCTCTTTTGCGGTAATGGTATGAATTTCACGTTGGTACCAGGGCGGTATCCAATATCTATCGAGGGATTTTGCGTATTCGCGCAAGGTGGCTTTGCTGACGTCGGCTTGCTTTAGATAAAGCCTGGCATAGTCTAAAAAGGTAGGAGTAGTTTTTGGGGCATCATCATTACCGCATAATTCATTGATGATATCGTCAGTAAGTGTGCCCCATTTGGCATGTTCAGCTAAGCGATTTCTGATAACAGACGCGGCGGTGTAGCCACGTTCTGTCGCGGGGAGCTTTTCAAGCGTTTGCCAGTGTCTCTTTTTGTGCCACATCCACCAGATACGGATGGTGCCGTTTCTGTCGGTGACGCCTGTGGGCAGCGATTTGCTGCTTGCTGACTTGCCCAATTGTTATACCCCGCAATACTATAATAGAGGCGACCGTCATCAAACTTAGCCCAGACAATGCCTTCTGGCCACATCTCATGCTTGCCGCGTAACGATGATTGCTTGATACCAGTGATTTGCTCAAAGCGCTCAGCCTGCACCCAGTCAATCAACCCGCCTCCATTTTGTATCACTTCAATAAGCTGGTCAATAACTTGCGGAATATTAGTTGTATTAGTCATCTTCCATATCCTCCATATAGAAATCAGGGCAATCACATTCTGGGCACACCCTAAGCACCACAATCCAGTTATCTGGGTCGGGTATACGCTTGGCATCATCTTCCTTGTATTTGTGACCACAATCACAACACTCTAAGACCACATCACTCACGATCATTCCCCTTTATTCAATTCAATCGACAACAACCAAACCACTGCGACTACCAACATGCCAAGGAAGATAGAAGTGCCAGTTATTACTAATAATTGCTCATTATTGGTTAACATCACCGTCCCCTTTTCTCAAATACGCTTTGGCAGTCTACACAGAGCGTTACCCCACCCACTGCTTGGCGTCTAGCCGGTATATCTTCGCCACATTCCAAACATTCTGTCAGTGACGGTTTATCAAATTTTGGCGCGCGACTTAGGCAGTGAGCCAGTGTTAAATCAACATAGTCGTTTGCGCGATCAGCATCATCAGCCATTACTTACCCCATCTTCTCAACGTTCGCTTCGATACGCTTATAGCCGATACCGTAGCGATATTCTATTTTCATTCCACGATCAGCTAAGCGACATGCCCTACCAATCAAGTGACTACCAGCGCTGCATGCCTCTACAATCTCCCAACAGCTTGTGTCTACTTCCAACCAACTCAAGCCGTAATTGTTTGCTGCAAACGTGATTCTTTTAATCTTTTTTGACATTACTACTCTCACTGTCTTTAATAATTGCATCTGCCCAGTCGCGGATCTCTTTTAGACGGTTGATGCTGAATTTTTTGATAATGTAATAATCTGCTTTCATTGGGTCCAAATTGTGTGGCCGCTGAAGCTTGATAAATAGCGCACTGTCCTTGATAAACAGATGAGTGCGTGGGTTAAGTGATAGTGTTTTCCGCATCTTCATCTACCTCCCTAAATTCAAGCTGAATTTGGAACTGCAAATCACAATCCCAACCAGATAAAGCCTGCTTAACCTCTTCTGAACCTAAAGATTCATAATTAACATCGAAATTAGCACTGCTTATCTGCTTAATAGCAAAGCCTTGCACTTCCATATTAAAGTTATGCTCGATCACGCGAATGCGGTTCGCCATAACATGCTTTATATCTTGATTGGCATTCAATACAAACGAGACTCTCATCGCCGCAGCTCCCGTAATATCAGACTTTTAATCGTACCGGCTGCGTATAACTGCCCGTTTTTACCATCGATATTGACGACATGATGGTTGCGCGTACCGTAATGCTCCCTATCGATTGCCAGGTAGTAGCCGTGATGTTCAAACTTCTTGCGCTTGTCGATACGATTGCGGATTTGACACTTATAGTTATCAGGTGTGCAACTGAGTAAGACGCTGATATCGGGTACGACGCCCTCAGTGTCCCAAAGCGGCTGAATCATACGACGTTTGACAGCAGAGTCAGCATTACGATGCTTATCAAACAAAATGACGTCCAAGTGACCATAGTTGCCAAGCAAATAATCATCGTCAAAGTTGACTACATCGATGCCACGCTCAAGCACGATAACGTCAGTGATAATGCCTTGAGCATTTAAGCACCGTTGCACGCGTTCGCAGGCGGTAGTGACACCGATGTGAGGCGCGCCGCTGACATTAATCAGCAAAGGCCCTTTACGTTTTTGGGTATTGATAGACATTACGCTACCTCACTGTGTTCGCTATTGGCAGCTACGGTGTCAAGTAGCGGCTCAAGGTTGATGTTATGAGCATACGCCTTGCGTAAGTCAGCTTCTAAATGCACCAATGTCGCCCAATACATTGGATTGATACGGCAACGACGCTGTGACACTTGCACGATTACTAGGCGCAGTTGCTCAGCAACATCAAGCATAGTGTGCTGGTCGCGTAGTTCGATGGGCTTGGTAATATGCTTGCACCACTGGTTTTCGGCATCCCGTAAGGCGATACGGCTGACAGTGTTGCTAAGTTTGGCGTTATGGATAAGAGATACTAAGATGACGCTCGGCTTGATATTGGCGATATTACGCATAGCAAGCCTCCAGTGCAGCACGGAATGCTGGCAGTTCGGCTTCTGTAATGGTGCGCAACGTTGCAAATGCGCCGCTATCAGTATTCCAGTTAGCATCAGCGGCTGCGCCAGTATTCCAAAATACCAATAAATCCGCTATTTTAGGTTTTTGACGGTTATCTATTAAAACAGCGTAGCTATTTAAAGGTTCGTAAATCAAAATATCCCAAGCCATCAACTTATCACCACCAATCGCATAATCATCCTCACTAAAACGATCCATGCTATGCATGCGCTGGACGAGACATTCAGATAGGTTTTTGATAAAGATAAGCTGCATATCAGCTTGGGTGATTTGTGGTGCTGACTCTGAGAGCCAATTAGGTTGGTCTAGCACGTCATCAATACGTGGTACGCATTCTTCTAAGCCGCTACCGCTTAGATAATCGACATCATTGACGGTCGAGAGATTAAGATCATTTTCCCAAGAAGAGGACGTTACAGGCGAATCATTAGCTGCTTCAGCTAGCATAGCGGCAAGCAATCGGTCGCCGTGACTGTCATTTTTAGCAGATAATCCGCGCAATACCTCATCTAACTTGCTTTTTAAAGCACCAATTTCGACTTTGGTTTCATTATCGAAGCCAATTTCAAAGCGACTGATTAATTTTGGTATAGGTTTTGACTGGCTCATGCAACACCTCCCAACGACAATGCGACAATCAAAATGGCGCAAAGCACCATTAGCAAGCGCGTATTTCTACGCCCATGCTTGGTGCTTATTTCGTTATGAGTGATTTGCTGCTCAATAGTTTGGAGCTGCTGATTGCGTTCAGAGAGGATCGCGTGTAAGCGTTCGATTTCAGCTTGTGCGCGACTTGGTGGGACCGTTCCGTTGGTTTGATATTGAGACATGACATTACACCCGTTTTGTTGATTACGGGTATATTTAATCATTTGTTGTTAATAGTGTCAAATCTTTTGTTGTTTATAATTAAAATAAAAATAATAAAACAACAAAATGGGTATTAATTTAGGTTAGTCAAATTCAAAAACTTCGATATAAACGCACCAACCAAAGGCTAATGGGTTGCTATCGGACACAGGTTTTGCATTGGCAAAATAATGCTCAGCCCAATATTCGAGCCATGGTCTACTTGTCATTATCAATTCTCCGCGCATTCATTATCCAGCACATGCAGTTCATCACGCAGGCGACTGGGTGGCTGTATCTCCACAAATGGGTTTAGAACCTTTATATCATCGCAGTTAAAAGACATACGCTCCATGCCATTTACAGATATAACAGTAAGCACCCCATGTTGACAGCTCACGAACTCTTTTATCATGTTGCGACCATCAGCCAATACAATATGTACATACTCACCCGCGCATGGATCTCTTTTCGGGTCGAATACTATGTACCAGCCAGAACGTAATGCAGGGAACATGCTATCGCCCACAGCCCTTATGACGTAAGCATCGTCACTTGCGTTATTAACCTCCAAGTACCCGTCACCACCATTACCCATGTAATCCAACTCTATCCAATAGCCTTGGTCGCCCATCTGCGCTGACCCTTTAACCGGTACATATTTGATGGGTTTCTTTGATGGGCTCTTGTTTTCCGGCTTGATAAGCATCTCACCTGTGCCACCCATTAACCAATCAATATCTATATCTAGTGCTTTTGCTATGGGAGATGCATACGCGCTTTTTTTGCTATCTCTCTTCTCTAATGTGGAAAGCGCTTGCTGTGACCAGCCGATTTTATCAGCCAATTCACCTTGTGTAAGTCCTCTATGTTCTCGTGCTTCTTTTACTCTCAATCCTAACGCCATAGCTGTGCCCCTTATATTCTACCCATAAATTAAAACAAATGACGTTATAAAGCTAACAACAAAGGATTTGACATAATTAACAACAAATGATTAAATACACTAAAATTAACAACAAAGGATTTACATCATGCGTGAAATCGATAAACTCCTCAGTCCTTTAGAGGCTTTGCAAAAAGCAGTCGAAACCGCTGGCGGTCAAACTGAACTAGCCAAAAGCATCGATCCCAATCAAGAAAAACTAAAGCAACAAAATATATGGAATTGGCTCAACCGCGATAAAAAAACATCAGCTAAATGGGTGGTGAAAGTATCTCAAGCAACTGGAGTCTCATGTCATGAACTACGGCCTGATATCTTCCCTGAGCCAGCTAACGATCCAAGTAATCAACAAGACCTAGCATAACGGTAAGCAAGTAATAAAAGAACGACAATAACGGGGGCAATATGTCGACAACAATTTTTACATCCGCTCAGCGCGCAGCTCATTGCGTATTATCACTTGAACAATCCGTCTACCACGCTTGCAAAAAAGAGCGCGGGACACTGGGTAAGATTGCTGATATCTATGGTGTGAACTACAACACGCTTGCTTTACAAGTGAATCCAAACCGTAGCAGTCACACACTAGCGCCTGAGACGATTGAATTAGTGCTCGAACATACCCAGTCGCCGTTAATCATGGATGCTATCTGCTGCGCGCATGGCAACGCAGGATGGTTTTTGCTTCCTGATGCTGATAATCAATGTGATGAAATGGTTGATATTGCATTGCTTGGTCAAAAGTTTGCCAACTTAAACAGCACATCATTGGACGCTTATGCTGACAAGATTATTGAGGCTGATGAATATGCGAGCATGCAAAAGGACGGCCATGCGTTAATCGGTCATATTCAAACAATTTTAGAAAATGCCAAGCGTAATATGGAGAGACATAATGACAGATAAACGCACCCCGCTAGATTTCGAAGCCATACGAGCAGCAGCTGTCGGCAATTATGTCTCGACCATATTCCCTGCTGCTGGCATTAGCTTCAGCAAACCTGCCCATCAGCATCAGTCATGTCCTATGTGTGGCGGCGATGATCGCTTTCGCTGTGATGATAAGCGCGGCGAAGGCACGTGGATATGCTCGCAGTGTGGTGCTGGTAACGGCTTTATGCTTGTGCAGCAATATACCGACCTTGATGTCTACGAGACCAACAAGCTTATTGCAGGTGCTATCGGACTAGACGCAACGAGTGAAGTGACGGATGAGCAACGCACCCAATGGCAATCACAGCAAGTCGAACGTGAAGCGGCTGAGAAGGCAGAAAAGCGCCAAGCTCGTATCGATGCCGCCAGTCGCGCCCAAAGCATGTGGGATAATGCTAAACCCACCACAGACGATCATCTTTACTTACTACGCAAAGGTGTATCAGCTATCGGCTTGCGCCAAGATACGAACGATAATCTAATCATACCGATGCATTACTATAATACTGATACCAAGCAAACCACATTGGTCAACGTACAGACGATTGCACCTGATAGCGAAAAGTTATTTTTGAAAGGCGGTCTAGTCAGCGGCGCTTACTTTACGATTGGTAGTGCCGCTATGTTCAGCGGTGGCGTGATATTGATTTGTGAAGGCTATGCAACTGGCGCTACTGTATTCGATGCTATGAGCTATAGCTTGCCGGTCATCGTCGCGTTTAATGCTCATAACCTCATTCCGGTGGCTCAGTCGATACGCGCTCAATATCCCGATCATCGCATTATCATCTGTGCTGACGATGACAGTGCGACGGCTATCAAGATGCGGGATAAAGACATCGCCGACGGCAAGGAACCAAAATTACTTGTTGAATATAACGCAGGCATTCATAAGGCACAGCAAGCCGCTATCAATGTAGCTGGTGAAGTTGTCACCCCAAGCTTCGACACACTAGAAATAGATAAGGATGCGGCGTAATGCAAGGCAAACAACATACAGATTTTAATGACCTCGCAGCAGCTGCGGGCCTCAACGAAGTAGCACGCCAAATCAAACATGCACTAGCCAATCAGTCAATAGTGACTCAGGCAGCTAATGACGACGACAGTGCACCTACGTCGGCAAACGTTCAGCACAACGGCAATGTACCGGCTGACATTGAGCGAGACATGCGCTTGGCCAATATGCTTAAGCGTTATGCTCAAATAATGGATATCGGCAAAGGCACTAATAAAGTATATGATCTTGAGCAAAAGATTGAGTATACAAAGACTCAGTTTGTAAGCGAAGCTGGCAACAAAAAGCTGGCAGACTTATGGTGGCTTGCAAAGCATAGCAAGATTAGCAAAGCGGAAGTCTCAAAAGACCGCGATGAGCTGATGGTAGTCGAAGCACAGTCGATGTTTGACCGTTACTTTCTCATTTACGGCACAAAAGAAGTATGGGATGACGTTGAGCGTATTCGTTTGCCCGTCGATACCATCAAGCTTGCACGACCAAACGAGTATGATATATGGCTCAAATCTGAGGCGCGCATTACGGTCAAGGCTGATAATATCTGGTTTGATCCTACTCGCACAAAAGTACCCAAGCACGACAAGGATATCGCTATCAATACATTTGATGGGCTACCAATGAAACCTGTCGACAACATGACCGCTGACGATGCGCAAAAGCTATGCACTCCTATCATAGAGCTCCTATTGCATTTATGCGAAGGCGATCAGTCTATTTACGACTGGGTAGTTAGGTGGCTTGCAATCCCGTTACAGCGCCCAGGCACAAAGCTCGACACAGCCCTTATCTTTCATGGTGAGATACAAGGCGCTGGTAAATCGTTATTCTTTGACCGCATCATGACGCGCATATATGGCGACTACGGTGTGATATTGGGACAAGGTCAGCTTGAGTCGCAGTACAATGATTGGGTATCAAACAAACTTTATGCATTGTTTGAAGAGATATTCAGTGGTAGTGACCGCTATTCACAGATGGGCATGGTCAAGCAGCTCATCACCGGTAACACTATTTATATTAATCAAAAGTTTATGAGCGGTTGGAAGCAAGACAACTATGTCAACGCGATATTTTTATCAAACAACATGATGCCGCTATCATTAGAGCAGAACGACCGCCGCCATGTCGTCTGTTATCCAAAGAAAAAGATTCCCGAACCCTTATTAAAAGATGTCGCGAAAGCTCTAGATAATACAAATGATGACATGCTCCGCGCGTTCTATACTTATCTTATGAAACTGGACCTTAATGGCCAAACAGCACACTCTCCCGCAATCATGACGGGTAGCAAGCGTCAACTGATCAGACTCAGCCAACCGAACTGGGAAGTATTCTATGATGACTGGGTGAAAGGTGAGGCTGGCATCCCTTATTGCAGCTCTCTGACCGACGATCTATACGACTACTATCAGCATTGGTGTCGTAAGGGCGGCGAACGTGGCACCACTAAAACGAAATTAATGACATATATTGGTAGACGTGAGCACAAAGAGCGACTAAGATACCAAATGCAAGGCAGCGCGCGGCCTGTTCAATCGACAATTATTGCTATCAACATGCCAACGAACTACCCAACGCCTGATGCTGCTAACCAGCAATTATGGCTTGGAATGCAAATCCAGCTCATGAAGAACGCTATCGGTCACAAACTTGACCCAAAATAGCCAACCATGTGCATAGTGTGCACCCCATGTGCATAGTATAAAAACAAACTATGCACGTCTACAGCCTTTACCCCATATAGCTTATAGCGACCCTGTGCATAGTGTGCAGGGTTTTTCCGTATGTGCGCGCGGGAAATAATTATTTATTTAATATATAGGACAATCAAAGCTATATTTTTTTATTTCCATGCGTAGATATAACTATGCACACTATGCACACTATGAACATCAGTCATATAAGCCAGTAATACCAATGGGTTCAGACGTGCATAGTTTAAATCAAACCCTGCACATCTTGACGCAACTATGCACACGCCCTTATATTGGCTATAAATAACGGGGGATATTTATCATGCGTCAAGAATACTTAAGGGCAGCAGCTGAAGCTTATGCAAACATTCATGAGATAGAGTCTGATTGCTATCATTATATCTATAGCGGGTTTGACCCGATCATCCAGCAGCGCATAGCTTCTAGATACAGCATCAAATGGAATTATGAAGACAAACCGTTAAAGTGCAGCGCAGCACTTAGTGCCACAGCCCTTGCGGAATTGCAATACCCAGTGAATGAAGCCACTGGCTTTGCTTGGTCAGGTAATGAACGAGCAGCATTTGCTGGTATATCTAAAGCAACATGGTCACGCAATAATTACTCAGAGCACATCGAATTTATAATAAAAGATATCCGCTCTACCGCTCGTCGCGTAAGGCGTCAGATAGACAAACAGCTCATTGATGAAGAAGAGGCCTATTGATTAATGGAACAGTTTGGCTTAGTATTTCTCATATTCGAAGTTCCTGCCTAATCACAAAGCAGACTCAAACAAACATCACCAGTTAAGCCCGTTGCCCCCGCAGCGGGCTTTCTTTTTGGAGGTAATAAAGCATGGCATTGAAAACCCTACGCCCACGCCTCACAACTATCGGCACCAAAGCAGTCAGCGATACCCACCAACCCAAATCAAAATGGGGACATGGACGCGGTGGCCGACCTTGGCGTCGCAAGCGCGATGAGATATTTTTGCGTGACAAATATACTTGCCAAGTTTGCGGTCGTGTTGGTGGTGAGCTTGAGCTTGATCACATCGTCAATGTTGCACGTGGTGGCACTGATAGCGATGACAACTTGCAAACTCTATGCAAATCACCTTGTCATGCTGCGAAAACACACGCCGAAAGCCAAGAAATTTAAGATATTTTTGGCGAAAAAGCCCGGGGGGAGTCAATTTATTTTCTGGGCAAATCCAGCGGACACCACTCCCCCTCCCACGCGCAAAAAAAATGCTAAATCAAATTTATTTTTCCATTTTTCCGAATCTATTTAATTGAGAAAGGTTCTCATTATGTCGCTAACTAAAAGAAAGGAAGCGTACTGCCAAAACGTCGCGGATGGTCTTGATGAATTAGAGGCGATGGCAGCTGCTGGTTATAAAGCTAAAAATGAAGCGAATGCAAAACGACAGCTCAAGAATCTCGATGATGATGAGTTGGTGCAAAATCGTATTACTGAATTGCGTGCTATTAATCTTTTACAGACTGGCGAAACGACTGAGGGCGAATCTGCTGAAGTCGTTGAGTTGGTTAACGCCCTGCACTTCTTTCAGACTGTCTATAAGAACCCAGCCAAGTCAATGAAAGACCGTATCAGCTGCGCCACTATTGCTATCCAATACGAAGAGCCGAAGCCTGCGCCCATTGGTAAAAAAGAGCAAGGTAAGCTTGATGCTAAAACTGCTACCAATACTGGCGCATTTAGAACGCTTAACAATCAGCTGCCTTTAAACACGTCCAAGACTACCCAATAAGAGCCCTCCATGATAGACACCTGGTCAACAGCCTTGCCTGACTGGGAAAAGCGCATCGTCGCTGGTGAGTCTCTCATGCCGTGCAAGCCACTCAATCAAGACGTGGCTGATATTGCTCTAAAAATATTCGACCAATTAATCCTGGTAGATATGATTGGCAGCCCTGCTGCTGGAGATGTCACCCGTGAATGGGCGCGTGAGTTTATCGCGGCTATCTTTGGTGCTTATGACACTGATAGCCAAGAACGATTAATCACTGAGTTCTTTTTACTAATCAGCAAAAAAAATACGAAATCGACGCTCGCTGCTGGAATCATGATGATTGCGCTAGTGCTCAATGAGCGTTTTAGTGCAAGCTTAGCTATTATTGCGCCGACCAAAGAAGTTGCTAATGCTAGCTATGGCCCTGCAAGCGATATGATTAGCGCAGACCCTGAATTGTCAGCCATGTTTAACGTGTCGCCACATACACGTACTATCACTCATTTAGGCACCAACGCCACACTGAAAGTCTATGCTGCTGAATCTGACACACTTGGTGGTAGTAAATTTAGCTATGTGCTGATTGATGAGCTTTGGCTATTTGGTAAACGTGCCAATGCCGCATCGATGTTGCGTGAAGCAACTGGCGGATTGGCATCACGCCCTGAAGGGTTTGTTGTTTATCTAAGCACCATGCCTGACGAGCAACCGGCTGGCATATTCAAACAAAAGCTAGACTATGCTCGCGGTGTACGTGACGGCAAGATTATCGATCCGCAGTTCTTAGGCTTACTCTATGAGTTTCCGCAAAAGTATATCGACGATGAGCTTTATCTAAACCCAGAAAATTGGTATATAACCAACCCTAATCTTGGCGCATCTGTCAGTGTTAAGTTTTTAGAGCGTGAATTCAAAAAAGCAGCAGACGAAGGCAAAGAGGAGCTGCAAGATTTTACGGCCAAACATCTCAACGTACAAATTGGTATATCACTACGCGCCAATCGTTGGGCTGCTGTGGAGTTTTGGGAAGCGGCAGCTGCTCCTGTGCCATTTACATTAGATGAGCTGATTGAGGCATCAGAGGTTATCACAATCGGTATCGATGGCGGTGGTCTTGATGATTTACTAGGCTTCGCGGCTGTTGGTCGATTACCTATTGTGCTAAGAGAGTATGAAGACAGCATTACTAAACAGAAAGTACAAATCAAGCCGTGGTGGGTATGGACACGCGCTTGGTGTCACACGATTGCACTAGAACGTCGTATGTCTATTGCGCCAACATTAAAAGGGTTTGAAAAAGACGGCGACCTTGTCATTGTAAAAAACATCGGTGATGAGTCAGAGCAAGTCGCTCAGCTATGCAAACAAGTATTTGATAGCGGTAAGCTTGACCAAATCGGACTGGACCCACTTGGCATTGGCACACTGATAGAAGAGCTGGACGCAGTAGAAATACCAGACGATAAAATCATTGGCGTCAGTCAAGGTTTCAAGATGTCAGGCTATATCAAAACCACTGAAAACAAAATCGCGCGTAAGCATCTGTTGCATGCTGACCAAGATATTATGGCTTGGTGCGTTGGCAACTCTCGCACAGTAGTACGCGGCAGTGGCACGATGATTAGTAAGGCTGAGTCAGGCACTGCCAAGATTGACCCAGTCATTGGTATGCTCAACGCCGTCGCATTGATGAGCCTAAATCCAGAGCCGCCAAAAACTGGCGCACCTACTATGTTTTTTGTTTAACAAGTGTTGATATATTTAATCTAGTCTCCATTATAATTTATCAATATTATAAATTTATAATGGAGGCTTTATGGATAGTCAAATACAGCAAATTAATAACCAATTTATTAAGTTAATTTGTGTTGATAATAATATTAAATATAATGCATATGTTAGGGTAGGTAGTGTGACAGGCATTATAGATCATGGCAGTCGATGCACTATTATTACTGCAGAAAAGACTTACCATACTGAAAGCTCAATAACTACTCTTAAGAGTAAACTCGGCATGGTGATTGCGTAACAATCTAAACATAAGTCAAATTAATCTAAATGATTTTTTAACATGGAGTGTCATGCTATGAGTACAAATGTAACATTTGAAGAGTTTGAAAAAACGGTTTTTGAATTTTCTAAAGCCTTAGCCGTTAATGATAATAATGGCAATGTGTCAAAAAGAATTTCTGAAAAGGCTAAAAAGCTAGCTAAAGAATGGTATCAAGATACAGAAGCACGTGAGGAAGCGTTCAAAGAGCTGCTTGCAGAGCTTGATGGAGAAACAGAACCGAAGAAGAGTCACTATGCTACTGCTGGCGAAACGACGTTTAAATAAATTAAAACTTATCTGAATGCAAAATAAACCCACCAATTGGTGGGTTTTTTATTGCCGAAATTTTATATACAGCCAATCGAGAATCACTATGACCAAAGCCTACAGCATATTGAAAGTCAAAGCTGTCAATGAGGAAGATGGCAGTCGCACCATTACTGGTATCGCATCAACGCCCAAGCAGGACCGTGATGACGACATCATGGATATGGCGGGTGCCAAGTTTGCGCTGCCCATGCCTTTTTTGTGGCAGCACAACCATAACCAACCGATTGGCGAAGTTACGAATGCCACAGTTACTGAAGACGGTATTGAGATCACAGCGACCATCGTAAATATTGAAGATGAAGGCGCACTCAAAACCCGCATTGACGAAGCATGGCAGTCAATCAAGTCAGGCTTGGTCAAAGGCTTATCCATTGGCTTTAGATTGCTTGAGTACAACTACCTTGAAGACAGCTACGGTCTGCATGTTAAAGAGTGGGAATGGTACGAATTATCCGCTGTCACAGTACCAGCAAACCCTGATGGGCAAATAACCAGCGTCAAAAAAATCAAACAAGCATTTTCGGACGCTCAAAACCCTGCGACCTCGCCTTCAAACGCAGCGCCCGACCCAGCAGTACCAAACACCCAAACAAAAGCGCCTAGCAATACTAGCGTTCCAAATCCACCACCATCACGAATAATCAACTTAGTTGACCCTAATCAGGGCAGCATATCATTAATATCTGGAGAGTAAGCCATGACATGGGAACAACAACGCGCGCAAATCCTTGCGACTATCAAATCTAAGAAAGGCAAAATCGGTGGCATTATCACTAAAGCTGCTACTGAAAAACGCACAACTAGCGACGACGAAGAAGCAGAGGTCAAAGCCGTTGAAGATGACATCGCTCGACTCGAAACCAACTTGGCACGTGTCGAAGGATTTATCGCTGATGTAGCAACAGCGGCAGCCAATGCCACCCCTGCCGCTGGCGAAGACCCAGACCAAGCAGCCGCTAGCGCAGATGGTGCAGCAGAACCTGAGAAAGCGGCTAAAGGCATCACTGTTAAACCAAACCATGCTAAAAAAGGTATTGGCTTCGCCCAGCTTGCTAAAGCGAAAGCACTCGCAGTACTACAGCAAAAGAAAGGCAACTACATCACTCCGCTTGACGTTGCAAAGTCGCAAGGTATGGACCCGCGTGTCATCCAAGCGCTTGAAAAGGCTGTGGTGCTTGATACATCAAACTCCAGCGCTTTGATTGTTGAGAATCAGCTCGCAGGTGAGTTCGTTGAGCTATTACGAGCAGAGACTATCGTTGATAAACTTGCTTCTATGATGCGTGTCGCTCCATTTAATACGACCATTCCAGGTCAAGGAACTGGATCAACAGCGGCATGGGTAGGCGAAGGTGCACCGAAACCAGCTACCAACCCGACATTTAACACTGTAGAAATCAAGCATCATAAACTTGCTGGTATTGTTGTTCGTACTGATGATTTGCTAAAACTATCAACACCTAGCACTGACCAGATGTTACTCAATGATTTGGTCGAAGCATCAGCCACGCTTATCGATACTACATTTATGGATGACGCTGCACAAACTTCTACACGTCCAGCTGGCGTATTGAACGGTGCTACCAAGATTGCTGCTACGGGTAAAACAACAGCCGAATATGATGCGGATTTGGCCGCCTTGAATGATGAGTTCATCAGTAAAAATCTTTCACTAACAGGCGCTCACTACATTATGAGCGCAACCCGCGCTAGTGCTATGGGGCGTTTACGCGATGCATTAGGCAACCCGTACTACCGTGGCATGGCGAACGGTCCTGGTGAAAAAACCTTAGATGGATTGCCTGTTATTGAATCTGAGAATGCAGGTGAAGTAATCGCATTGGTCAAACCATCTGAGCTCTACCTTGCCGATGATGGTGATGTTGAGGTTGCCTTCAGCGACCAAGCTACCATCGATATGGGTGCAACTACCTTGGTCAATCTATGGCAACAAAACATGACTGCCATTCGAGCTGAGCGCCATATCACTTGGGCTAAACGCCGTACCATCGCAGCCGCTTATATCGATTACTCTCAGCTGGTATAAATTAACCTTAAATAATTGAATAAAAAAACCTCACCGTCAAACGTGAGGTTTTTTATGAGTAGGTATTGGTGTGCCACCTCCCGTTATCTGCATCAGTATCTACTCATAAAAAACACGAGGTCACTATGAAAATTAAATATATTAAAGACGCGCCTAATGGCCCTGCTGGTATGACTGATGATGTCAGTGACTTTCATGGCAACATTTTAATCTTAACTGGCTTCGCAGAACTAGATAACACAATCTATTTTGACGATCAATCTCAGTTTACGCTCGTTACTAAGTCAAGATCGTTAGTTAATCCTAAACAGATTTTTGAGAGCGAGCCAACCGAGCCAACCGAGCCAACCGAGCCAACTGAGCCAACTGAGCCAACTGAGCCAACTGAGCCAACTGAGCCAACTGAGCCAACT